>JAPLEC010000279.1 GCA_026391515.1 Bacteroidia bacterium
GTTGCCTGTGCAATTATCTCATTTACGAATATTCCTCCAATAAGATCCATTGCCAGCTTTCCACCTGTACCTGTAATCGCAATTCCTATTATGCTATCTGATGAATGTCTTTTAAGAAGTGAGGTCAGTCTCTCCCTGAGAACATTAAATGGCTTTCCATGAACGTAATCGTAATAGTCTTCAATGACATTATGATTTTCATCCATGAGAACAGTATTTAGAGAAACTGATCCAATATCCAGGCCAAGGTAAAGCTTATGAAAATCAGTTACTAACTGCGTCTGATTTTGCACCATTTCTTCTTCTATTTATGTACGAAATATTCTATCCTACCAATCACGGCTAAAATATATGTTTTTATTATAGGAACCTATTTCCCGGGTTCATTTATTATATATATCATGTCTAAATGATGCTGATCTTTCTAGAAAATGAAGAGATTATTAAGAATATGTAAATTAAAATATCAAGGAAGAATCATTTGCCATATTGATCAGTGACACATAGATCATTTTAGCCACATCTTCCATTATATCAATGGTAACTGCATCAGGATCATCACCCGGGAGATGATAATAAACTTTCTTGTAACCTCCTGTCGTACCGATCGACATTGTCCTGTAACCTGTTGAACTGAAATTATAAGAGTCGCTTCGAGGGCGGCCATAAAACCCCGCAGGTTCTGGTGCAGAATCCTGAAAAGGGCGGTGAATATATTTCGAATTAGCCTCTTCAAAAAATGAGAGCAGATTTTTGTATGGACTTAAACCATTTACAGATAGCCCTGTACCATTGCCGACCATATCAAGATTAATAAATACAATTGTTTTTTCTTTTGGAAAAACAGGTTTCTGAACAAATATTTTACTGCCAACAAGGCCGTTCTCTTCACCGCCAAAGAAAAGGAAAAGGACAGATCTTTTCAGTTGAATGCCTGAACCTGCGATAGCTTCTGCAGCTCCCATTATATCAATAACTCCGCTTGCATTGTCAAGAGCTCCGTTTACAGCTTTACCGGCTTTTCCCACTGCATCGAGATGTCCGCCAATTATAATTACTTCATTTTTTAATACCGGATCTTTTCCTTCAATCATTCCAATAACATTACATCCTTTTCCTTCAGGGTGTCTGGTGGTATTAGCACTGATAGTCATGATTTTACCAGTATTAAAAGATGCCGTTTTAAAACTCTTCATGATGCTGTCTGTCAATTCTTTATTTGAGGTTTTTAGTCCGGCAAAAATATCGGCAAGAGGTTCAGGTCCGATACCGCAGACTATTATTGAAGCATCATACGAAATATTTGGATTTGCCCCGATACCATCAACATAAAGAAAACCTGCTGCACCATGCTTAACGGCATTTTCAAGCTTATACTGATGGTAGCAATATTTTACCCATTTTTTATATTCAGGGTCACGCGGATTCGTGTGTGGAACATCACGATTAACCAAAACAATTTTTCCTTTCACGTTAATTCCCTGATAATCATCATAATTCAATTCCGGTGCTGTTATGCCATAGCCCACAAATACAACATCAGCCGTAACTTTACCACTGCCAGAATTCATACCCGGATAAAAATCGTCGGGATAATTATACTTTTTTATGATCGCAGCTCCATTTGGCTGATTAATGTTAAGAGAGAGGCTGCCGATCTCATTTATCAAAGTATAAGGTTGATCGAACCATTGATAATAACTTCCATTGTCGCCTGCAGGTTGTATTTCCCATTCTTTAAGTTTTGAGGCAACCCATTCAGCAGCAGCGATAAATTCAGGAGTTCCGGTAAGTCTGCCGTTAAATTCCGGTGAACAGAGCTTTTCCATCCAAGTCATCATCTCTTCGCTTGTTATTTTATGGAATTGCGTAACGAGCTTCGTTTCGAAATCATCCTGGGCAAAAACATTATAAAATGTTGGTATCAGGAATAAAAACAGGATGTATTTGAGTCTTTTCATTTAATTTTGAATTAAACGGCACCAAATTATAAAAAGTATGGATTATTCACTTCTCCTTAAAGCTCCTCTTTTCAAAAGGCTTTCATTTGAAGAGATAGAAGACATTCCTGCTCCGGGTGCACTGGCATCTGCATTTATGTTCGGGAACAGGAACAGATTTCCTGTAAATGTGATTACCATTCTTCAATTAAGTTTCAGGAAGGCTCTTCCGGTAATGTGATTGAGAAACAGGATCCTTCGCCTTCTTTGCTTTCGACACTGATAGTTCCTTTGTTGATCAAAACCAGCTCATAGCAAAGCTTAAGCCCCAGACCTGTACCTTTCTCATCTTCAGTACCAGGTGTGCTTGACATTTCAGTTGAAGTAAAGAGATACTTCTGTCTGATGGCAGGAATCCCTACTCCATTGTCGCATATTTTTAAAAGCAGATGACCTTCCTCTGCGATTTTATCCTTAAGCAGAATGCTTATCCTTCCGCCACGTGGAGTATATTTAACTGCATTTGACAG
>JAPLEC010000045.1 GCA_026391515.1 Bacteroidia bacterium
AGCAAAAGGAACGAAGGGAGGCTTTGCGGTTGGAGGCTTTGATATGACAAAAGCGACTAAGAGAGAGTACCTTGTAGTTTCAGATGACAGTATCAGGATGTATCTGGACAGTAATCCGTTAACTAAAGGTAAAAAGGGAGGTTTTGCCGTAGGAGGATTCGATATGACAAAAGGGGCGGTTCAGAATTATTTTGACATAAGCGCTGATAGCATAAGGATGTATATTGATGACAATGGAAAGGGCAAAAAAGGCGGATTTGCAGTAGGCGGGTTTGACATGACAAAGGGAGAGGGATCAAACTATCTGAATGTAGCAACAGACCCAAATGGTATAATAAATCCGGCTCAGAACAGAATTTTGTGGTATCCGTTGAAAAATGCTTTTCTTACAGGAGGAGTATTGATTGAAAGGCCCGACAGTGTCGGAAAGAACTCATTTGCCAGCGGTTTTGAGTCGAAGGCAAAGGGGCAGTATTCACAGGCGCTGGGATACCAGGCTGTTGCAAGGGGGAATTATTCAACAGCTATAGGACAAAATGCTGTTGCTCACAGCAGCAACTCCTATGCATTCGGGAAAAATGCATTGGCCCGAGGCATCGAATCATTTGCATTCGGGTCAGGATCAACTGCCTCAGGCATGCGGAGCTTTTCATTTGGTTCGGTAGGTATCGACTCGCTGGGCAATCCTGTAGAAGATAAGATTACATCCGCAACCGGTACTTATTCAATTGCAATGGGATTGGGTGCCACTGCCGACAAAAAGGGAAGTATGAGTTTTGGCGTATCATCTCAGGCGGGAGAGGAATACTCACTGGCTATCGGGTATAGCAGCCAGGCTGTGGGTAAAAGGTCTCTTGCCCTGGGTTCCAGGGCAGGCTACAGCGAAGCAGTGACTTATCCTGCTCCAGATCTTTTAGTGCACAGCAACTCCAATTACGCAAAGGGAGATTTCGCAATGGCAATTGGATCGGGAAATACTGCTGATGCAGGTGCCCTTGCAATCGGACTGAGTAATAATGCTACAAAGTGGGGTTCAATTGCAATGGGATTCTGCAACAAAGCTTATGGCGACAAGTCTGTTGCCGCCGGATACCGTTCCGAAGCCACAGGCAATTTTGCGGCTGCAATAGGTAACTACACGACCGCACAGGCATTTAACAGTTTTGTGGTAGGAAGCCTTAATGTTATTGCAGGAAGCACGGATACCTGGGTTGCTACAGATCCGTTATTTGTGGTTGGCAACGGGCAGAATAAGGGAACATCCACAGTCAGAAGCAATGCATTCATAGTAATGAAAAACGGCACCACAACGGCATATGGAAATCTCACTTCCGCTAAACAGGTATGGGCAAACAATGGATTTTACTCCGATACATTAATGCTGGGAAATTACCATAGCTCAATGGTAAACACAAGGCCGTATATCCGGATAAAGGAGTATAAAAATTTTCCTCTGCCTGCATACTCAAAAGAATACAAAATAACCGTATCAGGGCAAAAACTTATTATTTCAGATGAATCATCAGACCTGTTTGCAATAAGTGGGGGAAATATCGGGATTGGAACAAACACACCAGGATATAAGCTTGACGTTAACGGAGAAATTACATCGCGTTCCTATAATGCTTTAAGACTAAGACAGAGCTCATTTAGTACAATATTCCGCAATGATAATTCAGTACTCTATTTTCTTTTAACGAATTCAGGAGATCCTGATGGAACCTGGAACGGATTAAGGCCTTTCTATATTGAACTTACTTCAGGGAATGTAGGTCTCGGTGGAGACGCTCTTGTTGTTAAGCATGGAGGACATGTTGGAATAGGAACAACAAGCCCTTCAAGAAAATTGCATGTTTCTCCTGGTCAGGTAATGCTTGACGGAACGACAAATCCATATCTTGAATTAAATAATGGCACCTATCAAGGTTACTGTGAAATAACCTCAGATGTTTTTGGACTCACTTATAATTCAGCTGTTCGCCTAGCGATTCTTAGTAATGGAAACGTTGGTATCGGAACAACTTCACCAGGATATAAATTACAGGTTGGAACAGCTGGCGATGGCAGTCAGGCAAGAGCCAATGCATGGAACCTGCTTTCTGACATCAGGCTGAAAACAAACTTTGCGAAGATTATTGATCCGCTTGGAATAATTGCCAGTTTAAAGGGATTTTATTTTAACTGGAATTTAGGAACTGATAAATCGAGACAATTAGGATTAAGTGCTCAGGATGTAGTAAAGGTGCTTCCTGAAATTGTATCGGAAGGGACTGACGGGTATCTTTCTGTTGAATACAGCAAGTTAACACCAGTTTTAATAGAGGCTGTCAAAGAACAGCAGAAGATTATAGAAAAACAGGATGCTGAAATTCAGTCTCTTAAATACAGATTGAATCAGATCGAAGTGATGCTGGCGAAGGTAGACATTAAATAGATTCAGGTTTAATTATAAGATTGCTTCGTCGTCCCGATAACTATCGGGACTCCTCGCAATGACTTTAAATATCAAATAGATTCTGTATCAACATTCACAGAATCCTCATCGGGGTACTGTCATTGCGAGAAGTACCGCCACCACCTTCGCTAAAGCCTCGGAGGTCAAGGGCGGGACGACGAAGCAATCTCTATAACCAAAACAAATCATTATGTGAAATCCGGTCACCGGTCTATCACCCCCGACCCGATAACCTCGTCTCCGTCATACCATGCAGCAAACTGACCGGGAGCTATTCCACGTTGTAATTTATTGAAAATGATATAAATACCATCTTTTCTCCGGAACAGTTCTGCCTTTTGCAGCGGCTGCCTGTACCTGATCCTTACCATATATTCGCGACTCTCTCCAATTTCCATGGCAAGATCAGTCCTTATCCAGTGGATCTCATTATTTCTGATGAACAAACCTTTCCTGTATAATCCCGGGTGTGATTGTCCTTCGCCAACATAAAGCACATTCCTGTTAACATCTATGCCTATTACGAATAAAGGTTGCTTGTATCCGCCGACGTTAATTCCTTTTCTTTGACCAATAGTAAAGAAATGTGCACCATTGTGAGTTCCGATAATCTTACCCGGAAACTTGTCCAGATTATGAGGTTCACAGGCTTTCATTAGTTCAGTTTCAGAAATATCATCACCAGGGAGACCAGAGGACCATTTTTTGAATTCATGAGTGGAAGGTATCTCGACAATCTGCCCTTTTTTAGCTTTGAGTTTTTGCTGCAGGAATGTCGGAAGATGAACCTTACCGACAAAGCAGATACCCTGAGAATCTTTTCGGTGTGCTGTTGCAAGTCCAAGCTTATCAGCAATTTTGCGAACTTCAGGCTTTGTGAGATCGCTAATCGGGAAAAGAGAATAGGCAAGCTGCTTCTGGTTAACCTGGCAAAGGAAATAACTCTGATCCTTGTTTTCATCCTTACCGGTGAGGAGCCTGTAAATAAGTGTATCTTTTACACTTATTTTTTCTTTTCTGCAATAATGGCCGGTAGCTACAAAATCGCCTCCCAGCTTTCTGGCTTCATCAGCGAACGAATCAAACTTTATTTCCCTGTTGCACAG
>JAPLEC010000257.1 GCA_026391515.1 Bacteroidia bacterium
TTGTTCCGTCTTTTGTCAATGGTCAAGCAGGTTCGACTTCGCTCACCTCCGATACGATTCCGGCTCCGGGTTCTTTAACCGGAGAAAGCTTAAAAAGCAGTTCAATTCATGGATTTGTAAGAGGTGGATTTTATGGAGGTATAGACGAGGCAGATGATAAGCCTTATGTATCAAGCTCCTTTGCTGATTTTGGTCTTAAAGTAGAAAGCGAAGATGGTCATACATTCAAAGCTTTAACTGACCTCAGGTTCCGTTACGGGACAGAATTCCTTGAGCCTGTCAGCCGGTTTGAAATCGTTGAAGCTTATGTAACTGCAAATGGGAAAAAGTGGGATTTAAGCATGGGTCAGAAAATAATAAAATGGGGTCGTGCCGATTTTACAAACCCTACATCAAAGCTGAATCCTCAGAATCTTGTTTCGAGATCGCCGGACCATTCAGATATGGATCTGGGCAATCTGCTGATGAGTGCCAGATGGTATCCAAGCCCTGTCATCAGCTTCGAAGCTGTTACAATACCATTTTATCGATCATCAAACCTGCTTATTGATCCCATTCCTCTACCTGAGTATGTGTCAATCAACAAAATAGAATCGTTTATCACAGACAAGGAAATGTTCAGCTATGGTCTGAAAGCTGATCTGTATATCAAAAACGTCGATCTGAGTCTTTCATGGTTCGATGGTTATGATCCTATGCCCGGAACAGCATTAACTAATTTCGTCCTGAATCTATCTGCTTTACCACCTGAAATCTCTGTCGATCTTACTTTAGCACCATATAAGATCAGGAATCTGGGTTTTGATTATGAAACCACAATCGGAGCTGTAGGTCTGAGAGGTGAAGCTGCATGGTCTTTCCCCTATGAATCCTACGAAACTTATGAATATGTTCCAATGCAGGAAATAAAATGGGCAGCTGGTATTGACTGGTCACCGGGAAACTGGCGTTTTACCGGAGAATATTCCGGGAAAGCTATTCCCAATTTCAAACCTTCCCCGGTTGATCCGTTTATTGGTACTGAGTTTGACATGACCGAGCTGGCCGCTATGCTTGCTGCAGATCCGGGATTCGATTTGCAGGAATATGTACGTCAGCAGGTCGGTGCATTCAACAGGCTTTATAATTATCAGCTGGAAAAATCTTATCATTCAGCCGGCTTACGGGTTGAAACCGATCTGTTTTATGGGAAGCTGACTCCTTCGGTTTTCACTCTCTATAATTTTACTTCACGCGATTTTATCTTAATGCCCGAACTGACATATAAGCCAACTGACGGGCTTTCAATAAACATTGGCGGAGAATATTATTCAGGTCGTAAAGGTTCTGTTTATGATATAGTTGACGAATTTATGAATTGTATAAGGGTATCCCTGAGGGTTGATTTTTGATATGACAGAATTTATTATAAAATATCGCTGGGTTATAATAAGCGTGAGCCTCGTTCTCGGTATATCGTTCGGAGCACTTATCCCCTTATCCAAAACTGATCCGGAGATCAGGAACTATGTCCCTCCGACCATGAAATCGAGGATAGCAACTGATAAAATTGAAAATGAGTTCGGGGTTCAGGATATGGTTGTTCTGCTTTTCAGCGATAGTACAATTCTGACTACCAGCAACTTAAAGCAGATCAAAGAAATAGATCGTGATATCTCAAAGCTTACAGGTGTCACAAACCGCATCTCCCCTTTTACGGTAAGAACCATAAAAAGCTCTGAAAGCTCCATGGTGGCTGATCCTCTGATCAGAAGGATACCCTCAGATTCAACAGGAATGCTTCAGCTTAAAGACGAAATTCTGAAAAACAGGTTTGCCCGTGATATTGTTATTTCTTCTGATATGACTTCAGCTTCAATAACTGCCACTATTAATAATGCTGAAGCTGAAAAAGTTACATTACATAAAGTCGATTCGATAATCAGCAACCATCCGGGCACTACACAGATACTCAAAGGTGGACTTCCATATATAAGGCAGCATATTATGACAGATGTTCAGAAAGATGCCATTATTCTGGTTCCGCTCGCTTTGCTGATAATGTTACTGATCCTGAAGTTTACTCTGGGTGAATGGAAGAGCGTATTTATGCCTTTTTCAGTCGTATTGCTTTCGACAGGAATAAGCATGGGTTTAATACCCCTCCTTGGCTGGAAAATGTCAATAATAAGTCTTCTGGTTCCGATAATACTTGTTGCTGTAGCCAATAATTATGGTATTTACCTGGTGGCCAGGTTTCAGGAGCTGAGCATTCAGGGAGGAATGGATTCCAGAAGCAAAATGATAAAGGCTCTCTTAGGTTCGCTGAATATGCCTATTCTGTTCAGCGGACTGACTACCATAGCAGGCATCCTGGGATTGCTGACGCATTCCATAATACCTGCCAGACATGTTGGAATTCTAGCAGCAATTGGGGTTACTGCAGCTCTGGTAATGAGCCTGTTCTTCATACCAGCACTTATATACCTGAGAGGGGAAGGACGAGCAGGTTTCAAGCCAATAAAAGTGAAAACAGACAGATTTTACAGGTTTCTCGATTCTCTTTCGAAGATGATTGTCAGACATCCCGGACGAATAATTCTTGTTTTTGCTGTTTCAACCTTAATAATTTCATCAGGAATCTTCCTGATAAAAATCGAAACAAACCAGGAAAAGTATTTTCCGAAGAACAATCCTTTGCGGATGGCCTCAGATGTCATCAGTAAGAAATTCGGGGGTTCGCAGACCATCTCAGTAATGATTTCCGGTGACATCAAAGATCCTTTAATAATGAAAGGCATAGACAACATTACGCAGAATGTCGAGAAGATTGATGGTGTGGGTCAGGTCTTTTCCATATCACAGGCTGTGAGAGAGATGAGCAAGGCAATTTATACTCCGGAGGAGAGCAATTATAACAAGATACCTGAAACCAGGGAAGGCATTGCCCAGATGTTTGAGCTTTATAATATGAGCGGTGATCCTGACGATTTCAAACAGATGATGAATCTTGAAAATAGCAGGGCTCATATTCTTATCCGGCTTTCAAATCCGGAAAGCAGTGTAATAAACAATGTCAAGTCAATAATAAATAAGCTTACTAATGATTTTCCAGCTGAAATAACAATGGGAGGTTATGCAATAATAATGGCAGATTTTGCAGGTTCGGTAGTCAGAGGACAGATATCCTCATTATTATTTGCTCTGATTACAGTACTTGTGCTTCTTGCAATAATATTCAGATCGTTCAAAGGAGGAATTGTCGGATCGATTCCGCTTGCAGCATCAATCCTGATTCTGTTTGGATTTATGGGTCTCGCCGGCATTGCCCTCGATGGAGCCACTGCCCTGCTTTCATCAATTATGATTGGAGTAGGTGTCGATTTTACAATCCAATATGTCTGGTGTTTTAATATTCAGATAATCAATGGATTAACTTATGAAGAAGCCACCAAAGCATCTATGAGCACAATTGGCCGGAGCATAATTATCAATGCATGCAGCGTTATGGCCGGGTTCTCAGCTTTAATGTTTTCAGGGTTTACGTCAATACGATTTTTTGGTTATCTGGTAATTATATCAATAGGCTCCTGCCTGCTTGGTGCACTTATTTTAATCCCGGCAATCATTATGAAATTCAGACCCGGGTTTATAGAGAGGAATATGAACAAATCAAAAGTTAAAAGATATGAAAAAGAGACTGATCTTTTTAGGGTTACTCCTGCCGCTTTTACAGGTATCGGCTCAGCTGCCGGATGCAGGACAAATTATGAACAAATGTCGTGATCTGACATTAACAGGTTCAATGAGCGCGACACTGAGCCTTTCAATTACTGAAAAGAATGGAGCTTCGAGGAACCGGATTATTTCGATGACGACAAAAAGCTTTCCCGACGGACTTGAAAAGCGGTTCATTAAATTTATGGAACCAGCTGATGTCCGAGGTACTGCAATGTTAATTGTGGATAACAAAATCATAACAGATGAAATTTGGATTTACCTGCCTGCTTTAAAGAAAACGCGGCGCATTGTATCGTCTGAAAAAGGGAAAAGCTTTATGAGCTCAGAGTTCTCCAATGCTGATATGGGCTCTCCTCCCATCTCCGATTTTGTCAATCAGCATGTAACTGGTTCAGGTTCAAATAACTTATGGATAGTAGAAAGCACTCCTGTTAATGAAGATAAAGCAGATGAATACGGGTATTCGAAAAAGGTAAGCTATATCAGCATGGACAACTGCCAGGTGAAAAAGATTGAATTCTATAATTTTGATAATGAGCTATTTAAGACAATTGAAATAAAAGGCATCTATCCACTACCTGAGGGAAAGTATTTGGTTAGAGATATGATAGCAAACAATCTTGTAACTAACAGGAGATCTGAAATCTCACTGAGCAATATTAATGATAAAGCGAAAGTAGAGGATTCTTATTTCTCGATACAGAACCTGGAAAGGTAGAAAGGCAGTTGGCAGTTGGCAAAGAAGGGTAAGGACCGAAGTCGGAAGACCGAAGTCGGAAGACCGAAGTCGGAAGACCGAAGTCGGTAGCCGGTTGCCGTTTGATATAAGTTTCATACATTTGCTGTAACCATGGTTACGCAGAATGATAAGGAGTGAAGAAACCATCTGTGCTCCTGCCACTTCAGGCGGAGGGGCGATTGCAATTATCAGGGTCAGCGGTACTCGAAGCATCAGCATTTGCGATAAGATTTTTTTCCCTCGGGATATCAGGACAAAGCTCGCTGAGCAAAAGGGATATACGATTGTTTATGGCGAAATACGTGCAAATGAGGAGATTATTGATGATGTCCTGGTAAGCATTTTCAGGTCGCCTCACTCCTACACCGGTGAGGACTCTGTTGAAATTTCCTGCCATGCTTCAAAATATATTCAGCAAAAAATACTTGAGCTTCTGATTAAAAACGATGCAATTGCAGCCCAGCCCGGTGAATTTACCATGAGAGCTTTTTTAAATGGTAAGATGGATCTGTCGCAGGCTGAAGCTGTAGCTGATCTGATTTCTTCTGAGTCGAAGATGGCTCATAAAATTGCACTGAGCCAGATGAGGGGTGCATTTTCAGATGAGATAAGCTTTTTAAGAGCTGATCTGTTGCATTTTGCCTCGCTAATCGAGCTGGAGCT
>JAPLEC010000242.1 GCA_026391515.1 Bacteroidia bacterium
CACAATGATCTTTTTATCTTCTTCCCTTCCGACATTCTTAGTGATTGTATCATAATACAGATTGAAGAGTGTCTCCCAGTTGTTCTTTGCTCCGTAAGTTTTGTCGGCAACTAGTTTTACAGGACCATTTTTATAGATATCCAGGAGCTTCTGAGCCGAAAGAAAACCCATCGGGATAACCAGAATTAAAAAAAGCAAGACTATTCTTTTCATAGCTGTAAGTATTAATAAGTTAATATTGGCTCAATAATATTTCCTTTCTCATCCTTAATAATTAATATCTGCGACTTCTCGTGCCACATTTTGTTGAGATCCTGCCCATCAAAATATTCATATAGCATGATCTCAGCTTCAGGAATGGGTTCAGTTGCCGGAGCCCTGCCGGTCCTGAATAACAGAATCAGCCCGATTATTGAAGCTGCAATAATATATGGAATAAACCTGTAAATGCTGACTTTCTTTTTATATAAAACCGGAGGGATGAATTCAGGAATTGCACTGGTTTCATCAAAGTCACTCCCCCCTTCTAAAAGCTTATTAACCAATTCCTTATCAGCTACTGCCTGCTTAAATAACACTGAACAATTCTCACATTTTTTCAGATGGGCAGATATCTCTTCCATCTGCGAAGGTTCAAGTTCCTTGTCCAGATACTTCTGGATCTCAATTCTGCTCAAACATTTCATGATAGTGAAGTTTTAAGATTTCTTTCAGCTTGTTTATTGCACGAACAAGGGTTGTCCCCACCGATGCCGGATAGATATCCATTATTTCAGCCATTTCAGCATAGGAGAAACCATTATTGTACAGCAACAGTATTTCCCTTACATTGTCGGGTAAAGTATCAAGCACTTTTAACACGATCGCTTGTTTTTCTCCATTGAAAAAATCTATTTGCAGATCATAGGGCATATCATTCTGATCATCAAGAGTTTCCATAATCTGAAGCTCCCTTTTCTCACCGGCAGATTGTGTTTTGAAGGAATTTAACAGAACCTTGTAAAGCCAGGCACGTGGATTTTTAATTGAATTTCCCCTTCTAAGCTCCAGGTAAATTTAATGAATGTCTCCTGGACCAGATCCTCGCTTTTATCAGTTGAATGATTTAACTGTTTGCTGAATCGGGTTAATTCCCTGTAATACTTCTTATAGACCTCATCAAATAACATCGGATGTGGATCTGGCTAGTCTGGTATATGAATAAGACTAATGAAAACAGAATTTGTGACAAAAAGTTACGAATTTCTTTGCGTAATTTTTAAAGAATGATCCTAAGAAGTGTCTCTTTAAAATTAAGAACCCCCAGCCATCAGCCAAAAGGCTGATGGCTTGCCCCCTGAAGGGGGCTCAAATTCAACTCTAATCTAATTCTGAGGTAGTTTTTAGCCCCCCTTTAGGGGGGATGGGGGGCCAATTTCCCCAGAGTTTTACTTTTTACTGACCCAGATTATTGCCTGCTTCAGCAGTTTTCTGAAATTCTGATTCTCGAATGT
This sequence comes from Bacteroidia bacterium, assembly GCA_026391515.1. Lineage (GTDB taxonomy): Bacteria > Bacteroidota > Bacteroidia > Bacteroidales > VadinHA17 > LD21. The sequence goes on from JAPLEC010000242.1 coordinate 1,494, forward strand.
AGGGACATCATGACCACTCTGAAGAACAACTATTTTAGCCTTGCCATATTTTTTTGCCCAGCCTATTATTGGAGTGCTGGAAGGCTCATCGGTGATCAGTAAAGGAGTCACA
>JAPLEC010000436.1 GCA_026391515.1 Bacteroidia bacterium
CAAAGAGCTTATCTTAAAAAGAATTTAGATAAAGCAGACTTGAAGTTTTTAATTTCAAGCAGGTTTATTGATTCAACCTCTTCACAAAGAGCAATCTTGGCTTCAAGGTTTTTACGTTGCTCATCTTTTTGTTTTTCAAAATATTCGTGATGTCTCTTATTGATTTGGGATGTTGCTTTTTTAAAACGCCCCCATATTTCGTTTTTTGATTCTTGCGGAACCGGCCCGATTTCGCGCCATTGATTATGAAAGTCCTGTAAAAGACGGAATGCATTTATCGCATTTGGTTCAAGCAAAAGCTCTTCGGCTTTTTCGCATAACTGCACCTTTGCTTCAAGATTTTTTTTCAGATCAAGATCTCTTAATTCTTTGTTAATCTTAATGTAATCATAGAAAATCTCAACATTATGATGATAGTTTTCCCAGAGATCTTTCAATGCGTTTTGCGGTACAACACCAATAGCATGCCATTCATTCTGCAAATACCTGAATTCATGGAACGTTTTATTTATTGATTCTTCACGGTTAACAAGCTCTTTTATCTTATCAATTATATCATACTTCTTTTTAAGATTCTCATATTTCTCGGCTTCCTGTACTTTGTTAAAGTCAGATTTCTTTTCCTTGTACTTTTCAAGAAGATGTTTTACCCTGGCTTCAACCGGATCAATCCATGCGCGGTAATCTTCAATTTTCCCTCCACCCTCAAGGAATTTACTCTTCCTTTCTTCAGCTTCCTGCTTCAGCTTTTTATAAAAAAAGACTTTAATACGATCAATATCACTTCGTATTTCGGCAGGTGGTCTGTTTTCAATTATCAGACCAAGAGTCTCGACAAGCTCTTTTTTTGTGCACCCTGAATAATCGACAGGAGGTAAAACAATAGAATCCGGATTGTCGGTTTCTTCCTCTGGAGCAGTATTCTTTTCAAGGTTAGTTGAACGCGTCCTCCTGGTTCTCTTTTTTACTTTTGCATCTGTCTCTTCTGTGGTTTTCTCAACTTCTTGAGGCTCTTCGGGAGATTCAGATTCTTTCGCTTTTTCAGTTTGTGTATTCTCTTCAGTTCCGGCGGCATTTCCAATTGCCCCGGATTGTTCATCAAGAACAGAGTCATCCGGATTTTTCTTAATCATTGTCAATCCTTTATTATTAAGCTCACATTATGTAATATGCACCATAGCAACCTATGGATTTTTCAAGGTACGAAAATATTGAAATATTTATTAATACTCAAAGTTTTACATAAATAAATAAAAGAACATGTAATTTAGAAAAGATGTGCAGTACAGATAAAAAAAGGTCATTATAATAAAAAACCATTTTGCTTATTCAGTAATCTAAGATTTGCCAATAAATGATATCTTTGGCGTAAATAAAGTAATTTCATATTTTTATTTTAGATTTCTAGTTTATCTGATCTGTTATGGGAAAGAAGGATATTATAATAATAGTCGCTGTTCTAGCTGCTCTCGGTTTCAGCTTATACAGGAAATATATGAAAAAAAATCAGGGGAAGGGCAGTTCAGGTTCCGGAACACAATCCGGTTCTTCATTTTCATCATCCTCAAAAGATGATGATTATGAACCATATTCAAAAAAATAGTAAAATAATCAGCTTTTATTCTTTGAAATGAGATGCCGGAGAGGGTTGATAATTTTTTGGAGCAACCTTATATCCTCAGTTATGATTTCGGCTGTACCCTGCATATTCTGTGTAAAATCAAGTTCTTTTCCGTACAAAGTCTTAAGACCCTGAGGAAGAGAAACTTCGATAATATATGCATCTCCGCTTGGAACAAGCGATTTAGTCTTTACAACTCCTCGCACCATACCATACTCCAGATATGGGAAACTGCTTAGCTTAATATTTACAACCTGATCAATCTTAACCTTTCCTGACCTTACCATGCTTAAACTTATTCTTCCAATATAATTCCCGGCATTTTCCGGTACGATATTAAGGACAGGCTGATCAATTAATGCAGACTGGTTTTCGTTCCAGTACTTAGTGAATGTCACTGTACCCTTAACAGGTGAAATCAGAAGATATTTGTTCGCCCATATTTTCATTTGTGCATTCAGGTTCAGGAATGATTCATTTAATACAGATATCAGTTTCTGTTTTTCTTCCTCCCCTGTGATCCTGTAATCGAGGAGTTGTTGTCTTTTTTCAGTAACTTCAATCACTTTAGCAGAGCGATCGAGTCCTGCCTGCTGAAGCTCCAGTCTGATCAGGTTGTATGCTTGTTTTGATTTTTCAAGGTCGCTTTCGGGATATACTTTTCCTAAAAAAAGTATTGAATCTCTTTGATATTTTTTCCTTTCCAGAACCAGATTATCAGACACCAGTTTCTCTTTGACTTTCATCCTGTCGATATATTCCAGCAAACTTGTAATTTCTATAGTAAGTGAATTGATCTTGTTTCCATAATAATCATTGCGAATGAATGTACTAAAATCAGAAAGTGCCTTCAGAAAGGATGCATAATAGAGCTGAAGCTCCCCAAGCTCCGAAAAATGAATTAATGAATCAGAGGATAATTTCTCAGGATCTTTAATGTTGTCAATCGCTGCTGTCAGTAATTTAAATTCCTGAATTGAAGCGGCAGTTTCCATCACTGCCAGTAACTGATCTGGCATAACCATCTCACCATCAGTAACATATAATTTATTTATGCGTCCGGTTATTTTTGAGACAAGAGTTATTGGAGGATTAACTGTTGTAATCTCTATCGGAGCAGATACAATATCTGGGTACTTTATCAGCCATGATAAAAGAATTAAAAACAGAAAAATTGAAAATATCAGTGTCGTACCCCATCGAATAATCTTTCGCGGAGGATTCGAAATAATCTCCTTTACAGGCTCAGAATATAATATTTCAGATGGTTTGTCTTTCATCTTTAGTTCAGGTACCTAATTCCAGCTGGTTTTTAACCAGGTTATAATAAGTTCCACGATTTTCAATAAGTGAAGCATGCGAACCTGTTTCAACTATTCTGCCGTTATCCATAACAACAATTTTGCCAGCATCCCTAACTGTGCTGAGCCTGTGAGCAACTACAATAACTGTTTTTCCTTTTAAGAAATCTGCAAGATTTTCGACAATAACTTTTTCTGTACCTGCATCAAGCGAGTTAGTGGCTTCATCAAAAATTATGATCTCAGGATTCTTGTAAATTACCCTTGCAATCAGCAGGCGCTGTTTCTGCCCTTCGCTTAAACCATGACCATTAGCCCCTATTTTTGTATTATAACCGAGAGGTAACGACTCTATAAATCCTTTTATGTTAGCTATTTCAACCGCTTTAGTCATTCTCTCCTCATCAATGTCCGCATTTCCGGGAGCAATGTTATATGCTATTGATTCAGGAAACAAGAATCCATCCTGCATTACTGCGCCAACCTTTTCTCTCCAGACTTTTAAGCTAAGATTTGAAAGGTGTGTATCTCCGATCTGTATTTCTCCTGTAACAGGTTGATAAAATCCAAGAAGCAATTTCAGCAGAGTAGTTTTACCGCTTCCGCTTGTCCCGACAATGGCTGTAGTTTTATTCTCTTCTATAAACAGATCAATATTTTTCAACACAAAAGGTGAACGCGGGCCCTCATACTGGTACGATATATTATTAATGAATATCTCTTTCTTTTCAGGGAGCTTTCTGATTTTCATTTCGGGATCAGACTCTTCATCCTGCATTTCATGAACTTCTGAAAGCCTTTCCAGACTCATCCTTGCATCCTGCGATATGCGGAAAAATGCAATAATCTGATTTACAGGCACATTCAACTGTCCTATTATAAACTGAACGGCCAGCATCACACCAAGGGTTATATCTCCTTTCAATACTGCAGTTGCAGCTATAATGGTAATAAAAAGATTAGTTACTTCATTTATGAATGTAGCACCGGCAGACTGGTATTGAATTAGCCCAAGTCCCTTTATTTTTATGCCGAACAGTGAAGCCTGAAGCTTCTCCCAATCCCACCTCATGCTCAATTCGCTTTGAGTAAGCTTAATTTCCTGCATGCCATTAACAATGGTTATCAGCTTATTTCCGGCGGCAGACATTTGTTTGAATCGCTGGTGATCTAGCCTGGCTCTCGATTTCATAAAGAGTGATACCCAAATAATATACAAAGCGGAACCTGCAAGGAACAATGCAAGTATTTTGAGGCTGAAAAGCGCCAGAACAATACCAAATACTACGAGGTTGAAAAATGAGAACAGGATGCTTAAGCTTGCCGAGGTTAAGAATTCTTCAATCCTGTTGTTATCGTCGATGCGTTGGAGTATATCGCCCGTAAGTTTTGTGTCAAAAAATGCAATCGGCAGTGACATAAGTTTCTGTAAAAAACCGGAAATGACAGCAACATTAACTCTTGTTCCTATATGCAACAATAGCCAGCCTCTGATAAATTCGACAGACATTCGACCTATTACCAGTGCGAGCTGGGCAAAAAGAATCAGATAAATGAAATCGATATCGTTATTATTGAGACCTATGTCAACTATCGATTGAGTCAGGAATGGGATTATAAGCTGGATACAGCTTCCAAGGAGCAACCCAATGATGAGTTGAAAGAGATACCTGTCATAAAGCTTGAAGTATTTTAAGAGAAACTTAAACCCACGAGATTTTTCCTGTTCTCCCTCCTTTTCATAGAGCGCTGGTGTTGGTTCAATTATTAAGACCAATCCTGCAGGTTTACCTTCGACCATTGTTGAAGTCCAATTCCGGATAAATTCTTCACGATTGTACTTAATGAGCCCTACAGCCGGATCTGCAACCCAGAGTTTATCTCTGGTTATTTTGTAAACAACAACAAAATGTTTTTGCTTCCAGTGAACAATACAAGGCATTGGAACACTCTCAGCCAGCATTTCAAATGGGATCTTTACTCCTATAGTACGAAATCCGAGATTATCAGCTGCTTCTGAAAGCCCAAGGAATGAGACACCTTCCCTTGTGATGAAACATTTTCTGCGAATAGTTTCCAGCAAGAAGTTCTTTTTATAAAACCCTGCCACCATTTTCAGGCATGCAGGCCCGCAATCCATGGAGTCAGGTTGTTTTACAAAAGGGAATGACATTTGTTTCCGGGAAAAGGTTATTTTGAGTAAAGATATCTATATTTTTTTTAGGAAATAATTGAGTTCTCTATAAATTCGAACCTGCATCAATTAACAAGAATAACTTTATGGAAATACTATATTTACCATTTAATTTGCTATCCGAACGTCGTTGTTTAATAAAAATTCAGATAAAAGCATTATCGAGGGGATAAGATGCCAGGATGACAAGACCCTGAATTGGCTGTATGATAATTATTTTCAAGCAGTTAAGAAACATGTTCTAAATAATAGCGGCACAGGTGACGATGTATCAGATGTTTTTCAGGACTCAATTATTATTCTTTATAACCAGGTAAAGGAGAACACTTTAAATCTGACAACAGATCTGAAAGGATACTTTTTTGGTATTGCTCGAAATGTGTGGAACAATCAGCGTCGCAAGAAAAAGCAAACCGTTGAGCTCGACCTCAATTTCCCCGATGAATTGAATACTGAAACCCATCATGATTCAATGTTAGAAAGGATTGTTAGCAGGGCATTTCAGAAACTTAAACCTGAATTTCAGACCGTTCTGTCATTATATTCCGATGGTTGTTCGTATGAAGAAATAGCAAACAAAATGAATCTGAAAAATGAGAATTATGCTCGCAGAAAGAAATATTTGTGTAAGGAAGCACTGATTGAGCTGATGAAAGAAGATTCTGAATATCAGGAATATTTACGTTTCCAAAAATAGTAAACCAGAGCGATGCTAATAACAATAAGGCTGCAGATTGATAAAATAAGTGTCCTACGGGAAGAGAAGACAGGATCATTCTCTCCATATACGACAATAGATGACCAAAAATACGGGTGAGATTTTAACTGGCTTGCTTTTTTAAGATATTCTGTCCTCGCTTTCTTCAAAGCCTCTCCTTTTGATTTTCCTTTCTTCAGGTTGTCATAAAACATTTTAATGATTTCTGTTCCGGATTTATCATCTATTTCCCACATCGACATAACTACAGACTGGCTTCCTGAATAGAGAAATCCCCTTGCAAGGCTTAAAATTCCCTCTCCTGACGATAACTGTCCGCTACCAGTATTACACGAGCTGAGCACTACCATCCTGGCTTTCAAAGGAATACCATACACTTCGTAGGTATAAAGCAGTCCATCTTCCGGAGCATTCCCCCCCTGAGCAAAAATCATTGCAGAATTCATCGGATTCTGATCGTTCAGGTAAGTATGCATTGCCAGATGTATAATATTGTATTTTGAAGCTTCAGTTTTAAATACTGTTTCCCGGGCTTCATCATTCAGATACAGGTTTCCGCCTGTAATTTTCGAGACATATTCTGCCTCCTGCCGTGCATAAGGCAGGTCATTAAATACACCTGTTCCCTGCTGCCTGCTTGTAAATAATGAATCGATAGTAATAGCTTTAGTGTAAACAGGTGCAAAAGCTATAAGGTTTTTCTTATTATTATACTCTCTGCTCACTATTTCTTTCATAAATGTTACAGAATATGCATATGCAATTGTGTAATCATTCATCATGTAATTCAATTTACGATAAAGAATATCGTTCCCATCATATCTTGAAGAAATAAATGTTTCAAAAGGAAGATATGAAAGAATATTATCAGGCGAAATCAGTAAGTTATCAGAGATGAAGTATTTACAGACAGGTTCAATGAGAGTCCGGTACAGATCATATCCCATCTGCTGATAATTGTCAAATTTAATTCGGGCATTTTCAGATTGTGCAGGATTAACCAGAAGCATTCTGAAATCACTTAGTTTCTTTACAAAATTCGAATCGTTCTTAATTGTCAGCAATTTCTGATACTTCCAGTTAATTATGAAGATATATAATAAGGAATCAGATAATACATAATTAAGGTAATTGCAGTCACGGCCGATAACTGATGGAACTTCCTGCATTTCCAGGGTCCTGGTGTTATATTTAAGTGCAAAGTATCCGGGATAATCTTTTTCAAATGTCAATACAAGTGAATCTCTGGCTTTGATTGCAGCTAACAACTTTTCATTCCAATCAGACAAAATAGTTTTATCAGGTTTCTCTTTATCATTCTCCATTGAGATTTTTGAGTTGTAAAAGCCTATTTCCCTTTGAAGATATTTTTCCTTTTGTGCAACAGATTCCGGCACATGAAATTGCACTGCATTTAACTCGCGGGTTGCTGCAAGCAGACCTGCAACTTTACTTTTTTCGGAAAATTCGAATGCTTTTTCAAGAAACTGACGATTGCCGGTATTCCTGTAACATAATTCAAAGTCGCGTATAGCAAGCAGATATGAATCTCTGTAACGGTCTCCAAGAACGATCCGGCTTTCCTCCTCACTGATATTGATCCTCATCTTGTCTATTAATGAGATAATAAATTCAGAAGTTCCGGCTGCTGCTTCAAGCACTTTCTGATCAGATGAGCCTGAGTAAAGGCTCCACAGTATTTCATATTTCAACCGCAGGATTCTAAGCGATTCTTTATCTGCTCTTAAAGAATCAATTGCCGGATTTTTATAAAGGTTCGCAGATGCAGACATCGTGCTATTATGAAATAGAAGCTCCTGTATCAGTTCAAGAGCTCTGACTGATTCTCCTTTCTTATACAGAGCCTGTGCATAGCTGATCATTACATGCTCTTTTAGCATAACATCATTCTTATGCTTTTTCAGATACTCAAGGCAAGTTGAGTAAAATGCAATTGAATTTACAATGTCATTTTTGTATTTCAATAAATAATCTGAATAATTAGCAAGTTCCTCAATATAATAACGTGAATCTGGGCTATATACTGTATATGCTTTCCTGATCATATCAGATAACAGGATCTCTCCCTTTTGGATTTTTCCTGACTTGCCCAATTCATTTGAATAAGTATTGATCAAATTAAAAGACAAATATGAATTATTGTAGTTTGCCAGATGAATCCCTTTATTGAAATACTCATTTTCTTTATCAGTAAATCCCAAAGAACCATAAGTTATTGCGAGACTATTAATTAAGTTTATATAGTCTTCACCAGGCTGAATATTATCGGCTTTTAAAATAGACTCAGCCTTTTCGAGATAAATTCTTGCTTTTGCATAATCGCCCATTCTGGCATAACCGGCGCCTATCGCACTATACAAGTTGCTGAGAGCATATCCTTCAAGTGCTTTATTGTTATTACTTAATATCCCCAGTGCTTTGAAAGTATATTCTATAAATTTCTCATAGTCATTACATTCTATAGATGCACTTATTAAAGCTGTAAAGATTTCAGCAATTTCCGGATTATTTTCCCCGTAAATAGGAGTTGCAATTCTCAGATATTCATTCAGGTAGTTTATAACATTAATGTCATCACCCAGATAGCTGTATGCAATACCTATATTATAAATCCCCTTTGTAAACTGATCATCAATTATTTTAAGCCGTCTTTTAATCTCGACGGATTTTTTCAGATTAAAAAGAGCATTATTATATTTAGCAGCCAGGATATTACATATACCGATATAATAATAGGATTCTGCCATTCGTGAACTATCGGGAATTACTGATGCCAATGATTTCTGTAAACTGTCACCTAAATTTAACAACCCTGTAGTATCCTTCCTTGAAACCAAGGTTTGAATAGCAGAAATTATCTTTTCCCTTGGAAATGATTTATTACGGTTCGATTGGTTGCTGATTTGCTCATTTTGCTCTTGATTAGCAATAGTATCAGAATTGAGCCCTGATTTATTTGAAGAGAGGCAGATTACTCCTGAAATAGTAATTATCCATAGAAATTTGGTCATTTTAAGTCTTCGAAGCATCAATTAATTGAATTTTCCCCATTAAAATCTTTCAAAATTAACCCTGATTTTCAAATTTTCTGCTATTTCTGTATATTTTTTCGCTTCATAAGTGCTTGATTTTCTGCATTTATGAAAAAAAATGAAATTTTTTTGCTTTTTTTGTGTCACAAATTAGGTACTAATGACATGTAGTATTGAAAGCTAAGAAAAAATGAATTATCCTGATTTAGTATCAATACTTAAAAATTAAAACTATGAAAACCCTGAATTTCAAAAAGACTGAAAACATTTTTACCAAGTTTGCACTTACCAGTGAGGAAATGATTAATGTTCGCGGCGGCGCTCAAGGAGAACCAATAATATTACCACCAACTCCTCCAATCAAAATCTGAATAAAGAATATTGTACCTGATAATACTGACAGGGAAAAGGAGATAATAGTTTCGTTTGCGTTTGCAAATGATTGATATACAGCAGGTTAGAAATCTGCGATATAAGAGAAGCTAAAACAAGCTTTCAACAATGTGAAATAATGTTGCTTGCATTAGGATATAATTTGATTTAGATAATTGAAAAATTTTAAAAATAGAAAAAGTGATTAATTATGAAAACAATTGATTTTTCTTACTTCATTGAAAGGTATATTGCCGACGAGATGAATGAATCAGAAAAACTTTGGTTCCAGAAGGAACTGGATAGTAATGAAAAGCTTCGTGAAGAAGTTGCTTTACGGAAAAAAACTGAAGAAGTTCTTAAAGACCAGGATGTAATTCAATTACGTCATAAGCTTTTTGAAATCGAAAGGCAAAGAGCGGAAAAAGCCAGAGTCAATAATCCCGGGAAACACTCGGCATTTAAGTATGCTGCTGTTATTGCAGGATTCATTTTAATAGGCAGCCTTGCATTGTTTAATACAAGGAACCTTTCAAATGATGAAATCCTCAATAAATATTACAAATCGTATGAAGCTGTTTCAAGTTCACGATCTCAGCAAACTATCAACAACACTGATTATTCAACAGCAATTGAATATTATAATATCCACGATTATAAGAATGCTGCTCGATTTTTCGCCAAAGTTCTGAATGACGACCCGGATAACATGGAATCGACAATGTTATACGGAGCTTCCAATTTTGAAGATAAGAACTATCCGATAGCTGAGCAATCTTATACCAAAGTTATAAATAACAACAATAACCTTTATATAGAAGACGCGCACTGGTACCTTGCGTTATGTTATATACAAACTAACGAACAATCCAAAGCTGTTAAGCAACTGACTCTTATTAAGAATTCAGAGAGCATTTACCGCAAAGATGCCAGGAATATTCTGAAAAGAATAAAATAATTAATTATCAGGTTTTTTAATATGGAGGACCTCACTTTACATACTATGGGCCAGAGAGTTGAGAATGTTGCATTTAATTGCAATGAGGGTAAAGTAGATGCTTCGCCTGCTACAAGTATGATTAATTGCCAGACAATATTGACAGGAATATCTCATGAAGTGAGAACTCACATGAATGCAATTGTTGCATTCTCATTTCTGATGGGCAGGAATGGTTGTGATGATTCGGAACGGGAAGAGTTCAGCAGCCAGATCCTCCTATCCTGCGAGCAGCTTATCGGCATATTTGATAATTTTCTTGATTCAGCAATCATAGAAACGGGTAATTCAAAAGCTGATTTCAAGATTTGCAGACTAAACAATATTCTTGATGAACTTCTTTCTGAATTCAGGGAAATATTAAAGAAAGAAGCTCATGATGATATTACATTAGTCGTAGAAACCAGCATCACAGATGACACAGAAGTAGTTATTGATTCGAACAGGGTGTTCAAAGTAATTCGCAGCTTGTTCCAGAATGCACTAAAAAATACTAAATCAGGGTATATCAAGATTGGTTACTATTTCAGGGACGATAAAGTAACCTTTTATATTCTTGACTCCGGCCAGGGTTATTTCAAATGCAAAGAATTTCTTCATACTGAGGATTTGAATGAATCGCTTTCCAGATACAATGATACAGTTTCAGCGATAAATCTTACCCTGGCCAAAAAGCTAATTCAGATGCTGAGCGGCTCTTTATGGATTGAATGCAACGGTCTCACCGGTACAGGAATCTATTTTTCCATTCCGGTGAGAGTTGCCGAAAGCTCAGATATCAAAATAAATAAATATTTAAGCTCTATGATTGCAATTTAATTTTCACTAAATAGCAATGTCTGTATTTAGCTGAGCTTGAGTTCGAAATGGCCGTCATCGAAGATGGCCATTTTCATTTGCGGGCTACGACTTTTACTTCAGTCCGCCTGTTCATTTTCCTGCCTTCAAATGTTACATTATCACCAATAGGCAAAGTATTGCCATATCCTTTATGCTGAAGCCGATCTGACGATATCCCTTTGTTTATAAGGTAATTAACAACTGAAAGTGCCCGTTTTTCTGATAACACCAGATTATATTCGTCCGTACCTGTTGAATCAGTGTACCCTCCAATTTCTACAATAAGATCTTTATTATAAGTTAAAAGATCTGTCAGGTTATTTAATTCTTCCACTGATTCCTTTTTCAATTCCCATGAATCAATTTCATAAAAAACATTTGACAGCAGCATCCTCTCTCCCACTTTTGCAGGACGTAAATTGATTCTTTTAATAAAAGGTTCAACAACTGAATGACTTCCTTCGAACATAAAATTCTCTGAATAAAAAAGATAACCTGGTTTTGTGACATTAATACCATAGTTATATCCCGATGGAAGACAGACCAGGAAGTTGCCATCATCATCAGTAGTACTTTTAATTGTTACCCTGTTGGTAGAAAGATTAATTAGTTCGTAACCGGCTTTCAATAATTTGCCTGTTTCATTATCTGATACTTTTCCTTTCAGATAGGCGACCGGATTCGGACGAACCGCTTCATCAAGCTTGAAGTAAAAAATATCCTTTCCGTTTTTAACATCTCTTTTTGAAGAAAAATAGGCCTTTTGTCCAGTTGCATCAATTACCAGTCCCATTTCATCGTTTGCCGTATTAATGGGATAACCAAGGTTCTTAGGTTCTGACCATGAACTGTCATTGTTCATTCTGGTGAGGTAGATATCTAAACCGCCCATGCCGGGTCTTCCATCAGATGCAAAATATAAAGTTCTCCCATCAAAATGAATAAATGGCGACATTTCATCACCGTCGGTATTTATGTTCTTGCCCATATTGACCGGACCGGACCATTTTCCTTTCTTCGACAGAATAGAGCACCACAGGTCTTTCCCGCCAAAGCCACCGGGCCGGTTGCTTGAGAAAATAAGAAAATTGCCGTCACTGCTTATGGATGGTGTTGATTCCCATGATGACGTATTAACAGGCGATCCAAGATTATATGGCATCGACCAGTGTCCATTTGTATAAGCTGCAAAGTATATATCACAACTGCCCAGACCACCTGGTCTTTCGCATGCTGTAAAATACATGTAATTACCATTTGATGAAAGTGACTGAGCTCCTTCATTAGACTTTGTATTAAGCGGTTCACCGGCATTGATTGCCTTTGCCCAGCCACTGTCAGAATGTGAGCTAAGGTAAAAATCCTCCTGTGAATTGCTCATGCCAAATTGATTATAGCCATTAGATACCTGGCGTGTGAACATCAGCGTCTGACCATCTACTGTTATTGAAGGCCAGTATTCATCATCAGAAGTATTTATTGCAGCCCCCACGCTGACAGGATTGAATGATACCGGATTCTTGATTGCAACAATTGCAAACTCGCAATTTTTAATATTCCTGGCAGCAAGGCGTTTGTTTTTTTCTGAATTACCCTTATTTCTTAAATAGATCTTATAATGAGTTAAGGCATTCTGGTAATCATCTGACATCATTTCGGCATTTGCAAGACTAAAAAAAACAGGCTTATAAGAAGTTGAATCAATCTTTACTGCACTCTGATAATTCGAAGCAGCTTCAGCAAATCTCTTTTCCTTGGTATAAAGCTCACCGAGCATCATAAATGCTTCATAGAAAGTATTGTCTGCTTTCAAAGCCTCTTTAAAAAAGATCTCAGCATTAGGATAATCCACATAATCGTAATACGACATACCCTCATTGTAGGCTTTCAACGCCTTGCTTGACTCTGTGTGCAAAGCCTGTGAAAATACGTTCCTTGATGACGAGCAGGATACAAAAAAGACGGCTATTAATAAAAGGTACCTCATAATTTTATCAGGGGATATTCATATACTTATGAACCTGAAGGGAAATTCTCCAGCTATGATTTTTCCTGACATAGTCGACAATTCCCGGAATGATTGCTTCAAATTTGACCCATTCAGGCTGCAGATATAACAGGCACTTTTTATTAACCATCTGGCGATATTTTTCAGCCCATTCAAGATCATCTTTTTCTTCAATAATTACTTTCAGTTCATCAGCAATTCTGCAAATTTTTTCATTCGCAGGCATATTCTTTTTCGGTGAAAGACATATCCAGTCCCATTTTCCGCTTAACGGATAAGCACCCGAAGTTTCAATAAAAGTACAAATTCTGTTCCTTTTTAATCCTGAACATAAATAATCGAGGTTCCACATCAATGGTTCACCACCTGTTACAACTACAGAATCTGTTCCGGAATTTACAGCATTTGCAATTATTAAATCGGTATCAATCAAAGGGTGAAGCTCTGAATTCCAGGTAAATGGTGAATCACACCAGCTGCATCCCACATCACATCCGCCCAGCCGGATGAAATAGGCAGCCTTACCGGTATGAAAACCCTCACCCTGGATAGAATAAAACTCTTCAACTAATGGTAATCTTTCTCCTCCAGTGTTTTTTGATATTTTCTTAACCATAATAACTTCACTTAAAGGAGTTTAATTTAATTACGCTTTATATAACGAAATACGCCTGACAATATTTTATTTTTTGATTATCAGAATAATAAATTCATTTTGAAGATCCAAAAAGTAAGACGTATTCACGTCCTTCCGCAACTTTTACCCAGTTTTCAGGAATAATTTTCCAGTTATTCAATGTAGCCGGATAAATAGTCTTTTTTGCTTCAATGGATTTGAGAATATAATATCTCAGATCGCGGTCCGTTGATGATACAACCCTCGAACGAAGCTCCTCTTTTCTTATTCCCGCTCCTTCTGTAAAATGTCCTCCGCCTCCGTTTCCACGGTAAGAATTGACAGCTACTTTATATATTTTTTGCTTTTCAAATGGTCGTCCATCGCTAAACGACTTAATAGTAACACGTTTACCTTCCGGTTTACTAACATCTACTATGTAATCGATACCTGCTGCGGAATCGAAATTATATGGCTGATTCAATAGCCATGCTTTGCCATTGTTGAGAACAGGTTTTCTGTCTTTTCCAAGTCTTAACCTTAGAAGAAAATCGCCGGGTTCTTTCATTGTATTCAACCATTCTGAATAGGAATATTCAAGGTATTTATTTATCTCTTCACCAGTCAGATTCATGGTATAGAGCATGTTCTCAAACCTGTACAATTTAAACATATCTGCCACTTTCACTGGTCCTCTGGCAATTTTTACATCGAACGATAATGGTGCTGCAAATGAAATATCAGCTCCGGTAATCTCCAGCTGGATTGAATGAATCATATCGACAAATGCTGATGGGCCAAAATAGGCATCTCTCGAGGAAATGGTGGCAGCAGAATTGCTAATTACCTTGTTCACATAATTTATAACTGTTTCACTCTGTGGTTTGAACTTGTTAACAAATTCCAAATCGGGTTCAAAATCCTTTACCTCAATAAGTTTGCCGCTGCAGATTTTTTGTTTTTTACCTGTGATTTTATTTGGAGAAAATGTTACTGTAGCTTGTGCCAGGTTTTCTGACCTGCTCCCGCCATTCAGGATAAGGACAGTATCACCAGCAGAATTAACAAATTTTTCATTTGCAAGTTTATGATCGTGTCCGCAAAAAATAATATCAAATCCCGGGACGTTGAAAGCAATAGCAGCAGTGCCGTTTTCATCAGAGTGCGAGCCCTGCCTCTGGTTTTCATTTTCCTTTTCATAACCTGAATGAAAGAGTCCGACAACAAGGTCAGGTTTCTGTCTCAGAATCTCAGGCATCCAGATTTTTGCTGTTTCCGTCATATCCCTGAATTCAATTCCGGAATAAAGCTCTTCAGGCAGCCACTCAGTGATCTGTGGTGTTATTAGTCCCATAACAGCAATTCTGATATTATTTTTCTGGACAATAACATATGGTGTAAAATAAGGTTTGCCGGTTTTAATGTCAACAGCATTTGCTGCAAGCAGAGGGAAATTGTAATCTTTTGAAAGCCTGTCATATACCTTATGTCCTGCTTCAATATCATGATTCCCGACTGAACCTGCATCAAAACCAAGCCAGTTCATGGCTTCACTTAATAAATGAGGTGAGACGGTGTCAATGAAGTTATAATAGTATACTTCCGGTTGACCCTGAAGATTATCTCCATTATCAAGAAGGAAAACCTCAGCTTTCTTTTCTCTTAAACTCTTAATATAGCTGGCAGAATTTGCTAGCGAAGCATCCAGCTTTTCCATTTCAATGAAATCGTAAGGCAGTATAACTCCGTGAAGATCTGTTGTTTCAAGGATTATAATACTTAGTTCTTCACTCTTTCTGCATGATAATAGTGACAATATAAACAGGAAGATGATTGTGGCAATTTTTATTGATCTGCATTTCATAAGCTGAAATTATTTCGTCCTATAAACATAGGAAAGAATTTCATTTTATTTATAAAAAATATGTGATACATCATTTCAGTTTGTGAAATGGTATATTTGTATACTGATTTAGAAAATGGTAAAAACAGGTCTCGAAATTATTACTGAAAGTTTCCCTGATAAATTAAGAGGGAAGAATATCGCTGTATTATGTCATGCTGCAAGCATAACAAAAAATTTTCTGCATATCACGGAATTTCTTTTTGGCAGGAAAGATTGCAAAATATCGGCAATTTTTGGTCCGCAGCATGGCCTTTTTGGGCAGACACAGGATAATATGGTCGAATGGGAAGGATATCTTCATCCGGTGTTTAAAATTCCTGTATTCAGTCTTTATGGTGAAAACCGGAAACCGACATCCGAAATGTTAAAAGTGATAGATGTATTATTAATTGATTTACAGGACATTGGAGCACGTCTTTATACTTATATCTGGACAATAAAGCTATGCATAGAAGCATGCAATGAAGCCGGAATCCCTGTCTGGATTTTAGATCGTCCAAATCCCATTGGAAAACTGCCGTTTGATGGACCTGTTCTGAAAGAGGAGTACTTTTCGTTTGTCGGAGGGGCATCCATTCCATTATGCCATAGAATGACAATTGGAGAAATGGCGCTCTGGATAAAAGATAAGTACTACCCCGACAGTGATCTGAATATAGTTTGGATGAAAGGCTGGCACAGACATACTCTATTCTCAGAGACCGGCCTTCCATGGGTTTTGCCTTCACCGAATATGCCCACACTTCAAACTGCTGTTGTATATCCGGGCACTGTCCTGATTGAGGGTCTGAATCTTTCTGAAGGACGAGGCACAACAATACCATTTGAGCTTTTTGGTGCACCTTTCATCAATAATGATAAGCTCAGAAAAAATATCGACCAGAGAAAGATTCCTGGATGTGCATTCAGAATACACAATTTCATTCCAACATTCAATAAATTTAAGGGTGAGCTTTGCAACGGACTTCAAATACATGTAACAGCTCCTGAAAAGTATTGTCCGGTATCAACAGCCCTGGAAATACTCGATGCAATTATTGAAACATCGGCAAAGGGAGCCATGCAATTCAACCTGCCGCCGTACGAATATGAATACAATCTCTTTCCGTTTGATATTCTTTCAGGAGATTCCGGAATGAGAATATCACTGATAAACCGTCAGCCTGTAACTATCGAAAAAGAAAGGTGGAAAAATGAGATTGAAAAGTTCAGAGTTGAGTTCAGCCGGTTTTCTGTTTATCCTGAGTAGAAACTTGCTGCAAGTAATTCATTTAATATTATTACTTTACAAAAAAAGAAGATAGTTTTTCAATCAGTTGTCCGGAATAAATTGGTTTAATAATATAATCATCAAATCCTGATGCCAGAATATTTTCCATATCACCTGAAAGGCTATATGCTGTCTGAGCGATTATTTTAACTTTTTTACCCAGCTCTCTAATTTTTTTTGCCGAAGTATATCCATCCATCACAGGCAGCT
>JAPLEC010000223.1 GCA_026391515.1 Bacteroidia bacterium
TTAATCAGGGATCAATTATCTAAATGAATATCAATCAATTTAGTGATTTAGTCAAAAATTGATAGACCTTGCCAAAAAAATAATTCAAAATCTTGACACAATGTGTGATTGGTTTGTCTCTTCTGATTTAATCGTAAATGAAAGGAATGCTCAAAATATATGCAATTGGAATTCCTTGATACACATTCCGGAAACTTGAGTACAACGAATGTTCATCGGGAAGCCGCAGCTAGATCACAACACAAACGATGTAAGGTTTAGTGAAACTTTCTTCAAAATTGACAGAAGAAATATCTGAAAGTTTTATTATTTAGAAAGTACCGGAATCTGCCTGTTTATTGATTCTTCCAGTGAAATAAGGGTCTCAGTACGGACGATACCCGGAATATTCTGGATCTTTTCTGTCAGTATATCCTTAAGATGCTCATTATCCCTTGTATAAACTTTAATAAACAAGGAATAATTACCGGTTGTATAATGACATTCAATTATTTCAGGAATATCTTTGAACTTCTTGACTACATCGCGGAAATGTCCGGGATGCTCAAGGAAAATCCCGATATAAGCACATGTTTTAAAGCCGACCAGAACTGGGTCAACTTTAAACTCTGATCCTTTAATGACACCGATCCTGATAAGCCGCTGAACCCTCTGATGAATCGCAGCTCCTGAAACACCACACTCCCTGGCAACCTCAAGGTAAGGAATTCGTGCATTTTTTGTGATAATATCCAGAATTTTCCGGTCGAGATTGTCTATATTTAAATTATCTGTCATAATAAAAGAATTGATTAATAGATTAAAATAATCCGCTTTTAATTCTAGAGAAATTCAAGGAAAAGGTAAAAATAAATATCCGGATTTACAAATTTTTTGCTCAGGGATTATAAATCGGTATAATTAAGGAAAATGTCTGATCAGCAGGGTTTATTTATGAATCCGATAATATCCTCAATATCATTGAAACCCTTATTAACAAGGTAACTTTCAATACCTTCCAGTATTTTTACAGATGTCTGGGGATCAATAAATGATGCGGTTCCAACCTGAATGGCAGAGGCACCTGCAAGCAGGAATTCAATTGCGTCTTCAGCATTCATAATTCCCCCTATCCCGATTACAGGAATCTTAACTGCTCTGGCAACCTGCCATACCATACGCAGAGCAACAGGTTTAATTGCAGGACCAGAAAGTCCGCCTGTAACGGTTGAAAGTGACGGCTTCATCTTATGAATATCGACTGCTATTCCCAGAAGAGTGTTTATCAGAGATATTGCATCAGCACCTTCCTCCTGAACTATATTCGCAAATTCAACAATGTTTGTAACATTAGGCGAAAGTTTGACAATAAGCTTTTTTAAACAAACGGCTCTAACTGCTTTTGTGACTTCCCTGGTCGATGCCGGATTTGTCCCGAATACCATCCCTCCCATTTTTACATTGGGGCAGGATATATTCAATTCAATGGCAGGTATATGGTCAAGGTCATTAATCCTCTCAGCCAGAGCAACATAATCATCAATGGAACTGCCATTTATGTTCACAATAACATTAGTTTTGTACTGTGATAGCTTTGGGTAAATATTCCTCTCAAAATAATCTATCCCTTTATTCTGCAATCCTACCGAGTTTAACATCCCTGATGGAGTCTCTGCCATTCTGGGATATGCATTCCCTTCTCTTGGTTCAAGTGTAGTCCCTTTGACTATTATTCCTCCCAGCCTTGAAACATCGAGAAAATCATCAAATTCAGAACCGTACCCGAATGTCCCGGAAGCCGTAAGCACGGGGTTTTTAAAGTTAAGATCACCTATATTGAAATCAAGCTTCACCATTTCAGATCATTTGTATTAAAGACCGGTCCATCAGTACATGTGCAGAGATTCCCTTTTACTGTTTCAACTATGCAGCAAAGGCAAGCTCCAATTCCGCATCCCATAAGGTTTTCGAGCGAAACTTCGCAGTTTATTTTATGTTCAATCGAGAATTTTGCAACAGCCTTCATCATTGGATCAGGTCCGCAGCAATATATCATATCATACCTTGAAGAGCTTAGCAATGGATGTTCCGTCACTAATCCCTTTTCGCCTCTTGAGCCATCCTCTGTTGTCAAAAAAACCTCACCAAGTTCAATATATTCATTATATTCAATGATCCGATCCCTGCTTCTGAATCCCAGTAAAATATCAGGATCATATCCATTTTTCTTAAGATATTTCCCAAGAAACAGCAACGGAGCAATACCGCATCCGCCGCCGACAAGAAGGGGGCGCTGACCTTTTCCGGGCAAGCTGAATGAGTTACCAAGAGGATAGATGGTATTCAGCGAATCTCCTTTTTTAAGCTTCGAAAGCGTTTCAGTTCCTTTTCCAACTATCTGTACAAGAAGCTTATAGGTGTTCCTGTCATAGTTTACATCGTGTATTGAGAATGGGCGACGCAGAAATGTTCCGGGACTGCCATCCACTTTAACCTGAACGAACTGACCTGGCTTCATTTCAGGAATCTGGCCATTACCCTTCAATTCAATTATGAAGAAATCGTTATTAAGATGTTTATTTTCAATTATTTGAAGGGATTCAATCCGCTTAGCCATCTAAAGGACGTTTGCCGCAAATATAGCTTTAATCATGAATTTCATGAAATTTTGGATAGTATTTCATCCTTTATCGGTCAGGCTTTGACTTCTTATTCGGTTTCCGGAAAGTATTCTTTAAAACTGTTATCCTTATAGAACCATACAATTTTTTCGACAATTGCTCCGGTTTTTTCTGTTATAGTTTGAGTTTTATTTTCAATTCTTTTATCCTGCTTATCCTCATGTTCTATATTTATCTCATTTTCAGATGGTTTTGAAGTAAAATCAATTGCTTCCTCAAATAATTTCTGCATTTCCGGCTCTTTGTACATGGATCCTTTACCAAATAGCAGCCAATCTGTTGAAATAAACCGATATTTTTCAAGCATTTTCAGAATAAAATCAAGGCTTGGTTTGTTTCTTCCGGAAATAATATGTGAAATCCCTGAAGGCTGGACACCAATTTCTTCAGCAAGCTGTGCTGAGGATTTATTTTCTGCTTTCAGAAACTCAATTATACGCTCTTTCATAGTATTATATTTACAATTACAAATGTAAATATAAAATAAATTACATGTGTAAATATAATCCTTACATCTGTAATAGTTATCTTCTTAAAGCGTTTATAATAAAGTGTAAAATCTTGAATATCAATCAGTTATAGAATATAAATATCTGAAGTATTACTCAAGTTTAGATATTTAAATAACTGGTTAATAATGTTTTATGTTCATTTTCTAAACTGAATTAAACATAAGAAAGAGTTTTATTTGATTTATCTGTATAATTTTATTCAATTAATTGATAGTAAAGCGCTGATTATATTTATTTTATATTTATTCTTCGATTGTTACTAAAATACTTTACGCTTGTAACTATAATAAGTGATAAAATGTGATTACATATGTAAATTTATAGTTATATTCCATAGTTACAAATGTGAATTACAAATATCTGAACGTCCAGCAGAAGAATTGTAAATAGTTTTTTACATTAAAGATGCAAAAACCACCAAAACAGGATTATTTCTTCTCCTCTACCCTTTTCAGTCAAATATTCAAATCTCGCAGAGTTGATGATTTTGAAAATAAATTTTGATTTGAGTGGATTTATCGCTTAGATTATATTTCTTTAAAAAATAAATTATGTTCAGATGGCTAAATTCCGATTTTCAATTCCTCTTCATTACCAGATAGTAATAACACTTATTGCCGGCGGCTTTTTCGGTTATTATTTTCCGGAAGCAACGCGTCATACGAACTGGATTGGTGAAGTATTTCTCAGAGGGCTTAATATGATCATTGTTCCCCTGATTCTATGTTCTATCACAACAGGTGTTGCAAGTGTCGGTAGCAGCGGAAACCTTGGAAGATTGGGCCTCAAAACAATGAGTTATTATGTCGGATCCACTCTTGTTGCAATCATCACTGGCTTAATACTTGTAACAACCATTAAACCCGGAGTCGGAGCTGAGCTTGGATTAAAAAGTCCTGTGGAGAATCTTTCAGCAGTTACTGATAGCTTCGGAACAACGCTTATAAAGATAATTCCCACAAATATTTTCGAAGCACTGGCAAATGCTGAGATGCTTGCGATTATATTCTTTGCTATACTTTTCGGATATTTCATTACAAGAATTGAAGAAAAGCGACAGGCACTTCTCATGGATGTTATCAACTCCGCACTGGATGTGATAATGAAAATCACACTGTTTGTTATTAAATTCACACCGTTAGGCATTTTCAGCATAACTGCAAAGGTTATTTCCCAGCAGGTCCTGCTGGGAAATGAGATCACTGAAGTTATCAGCAGGCTGGGGCTTTATTTTATTACGGTTCTGGCCGGATTATTCTTTCATGGACTTGTTACCCTCCCGCTTTCAGTAAAGCTCCTGGGACATGCAAAAGCATACAAGCATTTCAGGAATATGGCAACTCCTCTCCTGACAGCCTTTTCCACATCATCATCGAACGCCACGCTACCTCTTACAATGGAAGCAGTTGAAGATAAGGACGGAGTTTCCAATAAGATAGCCAGCTTTACACTTCCGCTCGGAGCTACGGTGAATATGAACGGAACCGCATTATATGAATGTGTAGCGGTTCTATTCATTGCGCAGGCATATGGAATTGACCTGACCTTTACTCAACAGTTAATTGTTGTATTTACAGCACTCCTGGCTGCAATCGGGGCTGCCGGGATACCAATGGCTGGTCTCGTGATGATGGCAGTAGTTCTGAAAGCAGTCGGCCTTCCATTGGAGGGAATTGGTCTTGTCCTCGCAGTTGACCGTATTCTTGATATGTTCCGTACCGCTATAAATGTATATGGTGATACCTGTGCAGCGGTAATTATTGCAAAATCTGAAGGAGAAATTTTAAAAGTATAGCTTAATTACATGATTCGGCGCAACCAGATTCTTTATTGAAGCTGCTGCAGGAGGAACAGGAGTAGCCTGTACTTGCGATCTCTTCCAGAGCCTCAATTATCCTGCCTGCGGAATTGGCTTCTCTCAGTTCATATATAAAAGAGATAACTTTATTCTTTTCAATTTTCATCAATTATCAAATTAAACAGGCATAAAGATATTTTTATTTAGATAATGTAAGACAATTTTCCTTTATTGAAGGAGAAGAATTAAGGATCCAGGATTAGATTTTTAAGATGACAGAAACGGATCAGAACGAAAAACTTATACGTAGAACAGGGTCAGGATAGATATCGTATTTATCGTAAAGAGCCCATAAAACCATTAAGTTAATAGATGCTCTCTGTCCAAGAGGCTGGCTTATTCCGGCGCCAATCAGAGGCGTATGTACAAAATAATTTTCAGAATATGCCTGGGTACCATCATCATACGATTGTTTCAGGCTATACAATTCTTCTTCGACATCAAGAAAGATACCAAGGTTCAAGCCTATAGGAATTACCGTATTAAGATCCTGAACAACAACAAATTGAGAATATACTCTTCCTCCATAAATATTGGAACGATAATAATATTCTTTGTAAAATTCGTATTTTGGCCCGATTGCCACATTAAGGCGGGGTAAGATCCAGAAACCGACAACCGGAGAGAGATCAATATAAGTTTGCTGATTACCAAAACCCAGACCAATGTCGCCGCCAAAAAAGATTCTATCTCTCAAAGAAGGAGTTTCATCGCTCCTCTTTTGCCCATATATTATTGATTCAGAGCTTAATACAATAATAAGTGTTATGATTACACTTAATCTCAATCTGTTTATGAGTGCACTATTATTTTTTGAATTTCTTATCAACATTTTTGTAACTTTGATGTCGGGATACAAATAAACGAAAAAATATCACCTATTAATATATCGGATATAAAAATGAATATTATTGTTAACGGTGGAACCAGGGGAATTGGTAAAGAGATTGTCCTGATTCTGGCAAAAGAAAAAAGTAATCATATTCTGGCGACCGGGAGAAATAAGACTTCGTTAAAGCAATTATTATCAGGAACGAAATATGGTAATATCTTTACACATCCAATCGATCTGGCCATCTTTGACAGTTTTGAAAAATCGTTACTGAAAACAATTACTTCCAGATTTAAACATATTGATATTCTGATAAATATAGCAGGTTCGTTAGTATGTAAAGATTTTATAAAATTCAAAAATGAAGAAGCCAGAGAGATGATGGAAACCAATTTTTTCGGACCAGCATCATTTATCCGCTGCTTACAACCTATGATGAAAAAGGGTTCCCATATTGTAAATATTTCAAGCATGGGAGGTTATCAGGGAAGCTCAAAATACAGAGGTCTCTCCTATTACAGTGCATCAAAAGCTGCGTTATCCTGCCTGTCTGAGTGCCTTGCAAAGGAGTTCAGCGAACA
>JAPLEC010000424.1 GCA_026391515.1 Bacteroidia bacterium
TAATCACCTCTGCTGAAGAAGGCAAGGGATAGACATTCTCTTTTATCTGACCTTGAATTTCTTTAACTTGCTTTTCTTCGACCTGTTTTTGAATTTTTTTTGCCTCATTATGTTTGCATCCTGTGCATCCTGTGAAGCATAAAAAGCTTATCAGAAGCATAGGAAGTAATAGTAGTGCAATAGTCTTTTTCATACCGTATCCTTTTTAATTATGTATTATTTTCAAAAACTGCGTATAAAAATAATAAATAATATTGAATTAAACCTACCTGTATAACGTAATTTGAAAATAAACCTTCTTCCGGCAGAAAGAAAAGTGATCAGCTTTGACAGAATAATACAACCAAAACTATTTATCACCTGATTGTCTCTGATTTTGTGTACCTTTAAGCCCCTGAATTTATACCCTTTCTGATGAGATGGAATTTTGATGAAGTCGTTGGAAGAGAACGAACTGACTCTATCAAGTACGATCTGAGAGAAGATGTTTTTGGCAGAAAAAACGTTATTCCGATGTGGGTGGCCGATATGGATTTCAAAACACCATCCTTTATTGTCGACAAACTCATTAACCGTGTTAATCATGAAATTTACGGATACTCTTTCCGCCCGCCCGAATATTTTAATTCAATTATAAAATGGCTGAGTTTAAGACATAACTGGCAGATAGAGAAAGATTGGATATGCTTCAGTCCCGGAATAGTTTCGGCTCTTAATATTTGTACTCTTGCTTTCACACGTCCTGGCGATTCGGTAATAGTACAACCCCCCGTATATTTTCCATTCTTTTCGGTAGTCGAAAATCATGGCCGTCAACTTGTTTATAATCAGTTGATTGAAAAGGACGGAAGGTGGACTATGGATTTTGACTCGCTTAACTCTTGTATAAGCGAAAAAACAAAGATGATAATTATCTCCAATCCTCATAATCCGGTTGGTAGAGCATGGCTGCCTGAAGAGCTCGATAAACTGGCTGATATCTGCCTTAAAAATAATATTCTCATTGTTTCCGATGAGATCCATTGTGATCTGATTCTTCCAGGTTTCAGGCATCTTCCTTTAACAAGTATTTCCGAAAAAATCGCTGATATAACCGTGACATGTATTGCTCCGAGCAAAACATTTAACCTTGCCGGTCTTTCAACTTCGTCATTAATTATTTCCAACCCTGTTCTGCGAAAATATTTTAATAAGAAAATTGAGAGTCTCCATGTCGGGAATGGCAATATCTTTGGAACTGTCGCTTCGATAGCAGCTTATTCTGAAGGCGCTGAATGGGTCGATGCACTAATGGAATACCTGGACGAAAATGTTAATTATGTCCAGAAATTCTGTCGTGAACTTATTCCGGAAATAATTCCCGTTCAGCCTGAAGCAACATATATGATATGGCTGGATTGCCGCAAGTTTTCAATGACAGGAAAAGAGTTACAGAACTTCTTCGTAAATAAGGCAGGAGTCGGCATGAATGAAGGATCAACATTCGGCCCCGGAGGAGAAGGATTTATGAGAATGAATCTTGGTGCACCTCATACGACAGTTATTAAAGCAATGGAGCAGATTGAAAGGGCTGTGTCACTTTTGAGGTAAGCAGATAATAATTGAAGTAAGAACATTTGAACAAACGAAGCAAGAATTAAGAACGGGAGAAATGACAGGGAGAATAAAAGTCAAGCTGACGTTGGAGGATGGAACGGTATACTATGGAAAATCGTTTGGAGCACCGGTTGCTGCAGCGGGTGAGGTTGTTTTCAACACTGCAATGACCGGGTATCCCGAAAGTCTTACTGACCCGTCTTATCGTGGACAGATCTTGTGTCTTACATATCCTCTGGTTGGAAATTACGGGGCACCGGCAAAGAGCGAGGAGAATGATCTCTACAGGTTTTACGAATCATCGTCAATTCATATTTCCGGACTTATTGTCTCTGATTATTCCTTTGAATACAGTCACTGGAATGCTTCTGAGAGCCTTGATGAATGGCTTAAAAGGAATAAGGTTCCGGGTATCTATGGCATTGATACCAGGGCACTTACAAAAAGGATCAGGGAAAAAGGAGCAATGCTTGGCAAGGTTGAACCTGAAGGGGCAGAGATCGCATTTTATGATCCAAATAAGGTGAACCTGGTTGCCGAAGTAAGTACTCATAAGAAAAAAGTTTATGGGTCCGGCAAATACAAAATCCTACTCGTCGATTGCGGAGTTAAGTATAACATCATCAGAAATTTACTAAAACGCGACACTACAATTATCAGAGTACCATGGAATTATGATTACCATAAGGAAGAATTCGACGGACTTTTTCTTTCAAATGGTCCGGGTGATCCTAAGATGTGTGATATTACTATCAAAAACATAAAAAAATCATTTGAAAAAGAGACTCCTGTTTTTGGTATATGCCTTGGTAATCAGCTGATGGCACTTGCGTCAGGTGCTGATACATATAAGCTGAAGTATGGGCATCGAAGTCATAATCAGCCTGTTATACATGTTGGAACGGATAAAGCATATATAACTTCGCAGAATCATGGATTTGCTGTTGATAATAAAACTCTTGGAGAGGATTGGGACCCTCTCTTCATTAATATAAATGATAAAACCAACGAGGGGATGAAGCACAAATCCATGCCATTTTTTTCGACACAGTTTCATCCTGAAGCTTCCGGAGGTCCGACAGATACTGATTATCTGTTTGATATTTTTATTGAGAATATCAGAAAAAGATAAGGCCCCCAGCCATCAGTCAGTTGACTGATGGCTTGCCCCCTAAAGGGGGGCTGGGGCTACTTCACATGCCCCATCATCTTTTCAGCCATCTCTGATGCCGACTTGTTTTTAAAACATTTCATCCTTTCATTGAAGATCCTGGCAATCTCTTCATTACAAAGATTCCCTATGCTGCCTTCATGATGATAATCAGACACAGAAGTTTTTGAAAATGTGGAAACTTTTACCATCTCAGATACAGCTTTGTAAGCATCCCTGAACGGAATTCCGTCTTTTACAAGCCGGTTGACCTCTTCTGTACTGAATATCGCATTGTAAAGCGGATTCTCAGTTATATTCTTCCTTATCTTAATATTATTAAGCATTAAAAGCATGATCTCAATACACTCTTTCAATTCATCAAATGCATCAAAAATTAGTTGCTTAAGCAGTTGAAGATCACGATTATAACCTGATGGGAGATTTGAAGTCAGCATTGCAACTTCATTTGGAAGAGTTTGTATTATGTTCGAACGTCCACGGATAAGTTCGAATACGTCAGGATTTCTTTTCTGGGGCATTATGCTCGATCCTGTCACATATTCATCCGGAAAATCAATGAATCTGAATTCAGCACTCATGTAAAGGCACACATCATTTGAGAAGCGTGATAAGGTTTGAGCCAGGGAGGCCAGAGCAGATGCAATTGCAAGCTCGACTTTGCCCCTGCTTAGACTTGCATAAGCTGAGTTATAAAGCAAATCGTCGAACTCGAGAAGCTCTGAGGTCAGTTTTCTGTTCAGGGGCAAAGTTGTGCCAAAACCTGCTGCCGTACCAAGTGGGTTCCTGTTGTTGAGCGCTCTTGCTCCGGAAAGCAGAAGAATATCATCTGCCAGACATTCGGCATAAGCTCCGAACCAGAGTCCAAAAGACGAAACCATTGCCGGCTGCAAATGTGTATAACCCGGCAGCAGAATCTCTTTATGCTGGTCGCTCAGTGACTGAAACTTGTTGAATAGCTTATTGATAAGATCTGCAAGCTTGTCGATTTCTTCTCTCGTGTAAAGCCTGATATCAACCAGAACCTGGTCATTCCGCGAGCGGCCGGTATGGATTTTTTTACCTGTGGTGCCAAGAATTGATGCCATCTCCTTCTCGATCTGGGAATGAATGTCCTCTACATCTTTTTCAATTACAAGACTTCCCTCTTCATCCCAGACAAAAAGTGAATGAAGCGCCTTCAGCATGTCGTTCTTTTCCTCGTCAAGGATTAATCCGACATCATTAAGCATTATCACATGGGCCATCGATCCTACTATGTCCCACTTCGTGAGATGAAGATCTGTTTTCCTGTCTTTTCCTGCAGTGAACTCTATTATTGCAGGTTCCGGGTTTATTCCTTTTTCCCAAAGTTTCATATAGTTAGTGTTTTAGTAAGCAGTCAATTATTTCATGTTACTTGTTGCTGGTTGCTTGTTGCGGGTTGTTTCTTCTGGCTCTCTTCGACAATTGCCCTGTGAGCCATTAATCTTATTGCATTTATTCTTATAAAACCCTTACTGTCAGTCTGATCAAACCCTCCTTCAATATCCATGCTCGATAGGTTCTTATTATATAATGAAGATGGAGATTCACGACCTTCAACGATCACATTTCCTTTATAGAGGCAAAGATGAACGCTTCCATCGATGATCTCCTGGCTCTTCTCGATTGCTGCCATTAGAAAATCCATCTCCGGACTGAACCAGAAACCGTTGTAAATGATTTCAGCAAATTTTGGAGTAAGCATGTTTACCAGTCTCATCACTTCCCTGTCCATGGCGATACCTTCAATGTCCTTATGAGCTATATGCAGAACAGTGGCAGCAGGAGTTTCATATACACCCCGCGATTTAATTCCGACAAATCTGTTCTCAACCATATCGAGCAGACCAATTCCGTTTTTCCCTGCAAGCTCATTCAGATAAACATACATTTCATAAGCATCTTCTTTTACTGTACCATCTTCTTTGTTAATTACTTTAACGGGTAATCCGTTTTTAAAATGAATGGCAATACGTGTTTCCTTATCAGGTGCATCCTGAGGCATAACCATTTTTGTGAGCATGCTTTTATGTAATGAGTACATCGGATCTTCAAGCACTCCGGCTTCATGGCTGATATGCATCAGGTTATCGTCTTCACTGTAAGGCTTATCTATACTTGCTTTTACGGGAATCTTTTTATCCGCCGCATATTTAAGAAGATCTGTTCTTCCCTTAAATTGTGAAAGGAACTCTTTGTCTTTCCATGGAGAAATAACTTTTACTCCAGGCAATAACGCATAATAACAGAGTTCGAATCTTACCTGGTCGTTGCCTTTTCCGGTTGCTCCGTGAGCCACTGCATTGGAGCCTTCCTGTTTAGCCACTTCAATCTGTTTCTTGGCGATAAGAGGTCGTGCAAGAGCTGTTCCCAGGAGATACCTGTCCTCATAAATTGCATTAGCCATTATTGCTTTAAGTACATAATTTTCAACAAATTCCCTCTTAAGATCAGCGATTATCACTTTTGAAGCTCCAAGCAATAATGCTTTCTTCCTGCACTCCTCAAAATTTTCATCCTGTCCTACATCCGCAATAAATGCAATTACATCATAATCTTTTTCTATCAGCCATTTAAGAATCACTGAAGTATCCAAACCCCCGCTGTACGCCAGAACAACTTTTTCTTTCATCATTTTAATTTTTATAAAATAATAATGTGTGTATTATTTCTTTCTTATCTGCTCATGCAAACCCGGTAAAATTATTTCGAGGCATGTATGAACCTGGTGATTTGTAATTCCGTCTCTTGGAATTACCAGAATAGTATCATCGCCGGCTATTGTTCCGGCAATTTCATATCTCGATTTATTGTCAATATAAAATGCAGTGCTGTTTGCATTGCCCGGCAGAGTTTTTATTATCAGCAGCCCCTTTGCATCAACCAGATCGAGGATAACAGGCAAAACCTGGAGCTTACCTGTTGATAAAGAAGAACTTACATTATTCTCAGGTATAAAATATTTGTAGCCGCCTTTGCTATCCGGCATTCTTCCTGCTCCGATCTGTCTGAGATTACGTGATAGTGTTGCCTGTGTGCAGTTTATTCCTTTTGCTTTCAGCTTTTTCTGCAATGCTTCATGCGATGTTATATTTTCTTCAGCAATTATTTTCTCAATTGCAAGCAACCGTTTTGTTTTTTGCATATTTATTCATTTATTTTGCAAATATATTCATTTTTTAATAATCACAAATGCCAAATAAAAATTTATGCTATTTTTGATACGCAAAGCCGGCAGATGAAAGATGATATTAAAAAGGTTGTAATCCTCGGATCGGGCGCTCTGAAAATCGGAGAAGCCGGTGAGTTTGATTATTCAGGTTCACAGGCGCTGAAAGCACTAAAAGAAGAGGGCATCAGCACAATTCTTATTAATCCCAATATTGCAACAGTTCAGACTTCCGAAGAGCTGGCTGATAAGATCTATTTTCTTCCTGTTACACCTTATTTCGTAGAAAAAATTATTGAAAAAGAGAGTCCGGATGGCATATTACTTTCATTCGGAGGACAGACAGCTCTAAATTGCGGAACAGAATTATTCAAGGCCGGGATTTTTGATAAGTACAATGTAAAGGTTCTTGGTACTCCTGTAACAGCAATAATGAATACAGAAGACCGGGAGCTGTTTGTAAAAAAGCTTTATGAGATAGAAATAAAAACACCCCGGAGTATAGCTGTTTTCGGCGTTGAAGAGGCTCTTACTGCAGCCGATAAGCTTGGATTTCCTGTGATCATCAGAGCTGCTTATACTCTTGGCGGCCAGGGCAGCGGTTTTGCATCTGATTCCGGTGAACTAAAGAATCTTGCGGCGAAAGCATTTTCATATACAAACCAGATACTCGTAGAAGAGTCTCTAAAAGGATGGAAAGAGGTTGAATATGAGGTAGTCAGAGATGTTTATGACAATTGTATAACAGTCTGCAATATGGAGAACTTCGATCCTCTTGGAATTCATACCGGCGAGAGCATTGTGGTTGCACCCTCTCAGACTCTTACAAATACAGAGTATCATAAGCTCAGGGAATTATCGATAAAAATTATAAGACATATCGGGATAATAGGTGAATGCAACATACAGTTTGCTCTTTCGCCCTATTCTGAAGATTATCGTGTCATTGAAGTGAATGCAAGGTTATCAAGATCGAGCGCTCTAGCCTCCAAAGCGACAGGCTATCCTCTTGCATTTGTTGCAGCTAAGCTTGGAATCGGATACGGGCTTCATGAACTTAAGAACTCCGTAACAAAAACTACAACAGCATGCTTCGAACCTGCCCTCGATTATATTGTCTGCAAAATACCCCGCTGGGACCTGAATAAATTTGAAGGAGTTTCCCATGCTATCGGCAGCAGCATGAAGAGTGTCGGTGAAGTAATGTCAATAGGCCGAAACTTTGAAGAAGCAATCCAGAAAGGCCTCAGAATGATTGGTCAGGGAATGCATGGTTTTACAGGAAACAGAGAGCTTCATTTTAAAGACATAGAAAAAGAGCTTGCCGAGCCGACTGATATGAGAATTTTTTCAATTGCTGAAGCTCTTGAGCAGGGAATGTCGGTTGAAAGGATTTATGAACTCACCAAAATTGATAAATGGTTCCTTTTTAAACTCAGGAATTTAATAAAAATAAAAGATGAGCTCAGTAAGTATAAGACTTTGGAAAGCATTCCGGAAGAGCTTCTGGCTCATTCAAAAATTAACGGATTCAGCGATTTTCAGATTGCCAGGCATGTGCTCAGATCAGGTCCTGATAAGATCAACGACGACCTGATGAAAGTGAGAAGTTTGAGAAAATCACTTGGCATAATACCCTATGTAAAACAGATCGACACACTGGCAGCAGAATATCCGGCAGTAACAAATTACCTGTACCTTTCATATAGCGCAATCGAGCATGATATCCATTATGAGAATGACAAAAAATCAATAATTGTTCTCGGTTCCGGTGCATACAGGATTGGATCCAGCGTTGAGTTCGACTGGTGCTCTGTAAATGCTATCAACACAATAAAGAAAGAGGGATTCAGATCAATTATGATCAACTACAATCCCGAAACTGTGAGTACCGATTACGACATTTGCGACAGGCTCTATTTCGATGAGCTTACCTTTGAGAGGGTGCTTGATATCATCGATCTTGAGAACCCTGGCGGTGTCATAGTATCTGTCGGCGGACAAATACCGAACAATCTGGCCATGAGGCTTTTCAAAGAGAATGTACCGGTTCTTGGAACCTCGCCTGTTTCTATTGACCGTGCTGAAAACCGTCACAAATTCTCAAAAATGCTTGATATGCTTTCCGTCGATCAGCCTCGATGGAAAGAGCTTTCTTCAATAGATGATATTTTCGAATTTGTCGATCGTATCGGATTCCCTGTGCTTATCAGACCATCTTATGTTTTGTCAGGGGCGGCAATGAATGTTGTATCAAACAAAAATGAACTTACTCATTATCTTGAACTTGCGTCTCAGGTTTCAAAACAGTATCCGGTTGTTGTCTCCGAATTCATCGAGAACGCAAAGGAAATAGAGATTGATGCAGTTGCGAGGGAAGGTGAAGTTCTTGCCTATGCTATAAGTGAACATGTTGAGTTCGCCGGAGTCCATTCAGGCGATGCAACAATTGTTTTCCCGCCGCAAAAAATCTATTTCGAAACTGTCAGACGAATAAAACGGATCTCACGGCAGATTGCAAAAGAGATGAATATTACCGGACCATTTAATATACAGTTTCTGGCAAGAGATAATGATATTAAAGTCATTGAATGTAATCTGCGTGCCAGCAGGAGCATGCCATTTGTATCTAAAGTCCTGAAAACCAATCTTATAGAACTTGCGACGAAAGTGATGCTCGGTGTCCCTGCCGAAAAACCGCATAAATCGGTATTTGAGCTTGATTATGTCGGAGTGAAAGCTCCGCAGTTCAGCTTTTCGCGTTTGGCAAAAGCTGATCCTGTCCTTGGAGTCGATATGTCTTCAACAGGTGAGGTGGGTTGTATTGGTGAAGGATTCTATGAAGCGATCCTTAAGGCGATGTTTTCAGTTGGGTACAGGGTGCCAAAAAAGAGCATACTTCTCTCAACAGGACCACCCAGATCAAAAATAGAATTGCTGAACAGCGCTAAAGCTTTACGGGCCAGAGGCCATAAGCTTTACGCAACAAGAGGAACACAGCAGTTTCTTCAGAATGCAGGTGTTGAAGCAGAGGTGGCTTACTGGCCTGATGAAAACAAATCACCCAATACAATTGAACTTATTAAATCGCGTGAGGTTGACCTTGTGGTAAATATTCCAAAAGACCTGACTGATGCTGAGCTGAATAATGACTATTCAATACGTCGCAGTGCTGTCGATTATAATGTTCCTCTTATAACCAATTCTCGTCTTGCAAGTGCATTTATACTTGCTTTTTGCCGAATGAGAGAAGAGGATCTGGCAATTAAGAGCTGGGACGAATATAAATAGGTTGAAGAGGGTTCAAGAAGTTGAAGGAGGTTGAAGATGAATTTCTTAATTCCCCTCCTGGGAGGGGCTAAGGGTGGGTTTAAAAAGAAGATTTAATTCAATAAAAATATTTCAATGATCATCATTCGAAAAGCGATTCTGACCGATGCACCTGACATTATCGATTTCCAGCTTAAAATGGCCTGGGAAACAGAAGAAATAGCTCTTGACAAGGAAACTGTAACCAAAGGAGTAAATGCTGTTTTTTCAGATCTGTCCCGCGGACAGTACTATGTTGTGGAAAGTAGTGGTAAAGTAGTTGCTTCACTGCTGATAACCTATGAATGGAGCGACTGGAGGAATTGTAATGTCTGGTGGTTCCAGTCGGTTTATGTTGTACCTGATTTCCGTAGACAGGGAATCTTCAGGAAAATGTATATGCATATCAGGCAGCTGGCTGAAGAAAACAATATTGCAGGACTCAGGCTTTATGTCGAGACAAAAAATTCAAGAGCACAAAAAACCTATGAAGCTCTCGGAATGAGCTCCGAACATTACTCTTTTTACGAATGGATGAGGAAATAAAAAATGCAATGGCTTCTACTGATAATCCTTATACCTTATATATATATACTTTTAAGAATATATACCAGTCTTGCTAAAATCAAATCTTATTACCTGGATTCAAATGCTGAAATCTTTGTTTCAGTTATAGTTGCATGCCGGAATGAAGATCAAAATCTTCCAACTCTTTTAAAGAATATTTCATTACAGAATTACAATCCAGATCTTTTTGAGGTCATAATAGTTGACGATAATTCATCTGACAAAACATTTTCTACTGCAACTGAATTTAAAGGTGTAAAGAATCTTATTGTTTTAAAAAATCAAGGTGAAGGAAAGAAGCAGGCTATAAGAACAGGTGTGGCAGCCTCCTCGGGAAAACTGATAATTACAACTGATGCAGATTGCAGTGTTGGAAACAACTGGTTGAAAACCATCATTTCATTTTATGCTGAAAATAAACCTGATATGGTTATTTGTCCTGTTGAGCTGCATGGCGGCAGAAGTTTTTTTCACAGGTTCCAGGAACTTGAATTTCTCGGTTTGCAGGGAGTTACTGCCGGCACAGCGCTTGCAGGGAATCCGGTCATGTGCAACGGTGCAAATCTTGCTTTTACAAAAGAGACCTTTAATGAACACTCTGAAAATCTTCACGATGAATTACCGACAGGTGATGATGTTTTTCTTCTTCACAGCATAAAGAAGGAACCTGAAAATAAGATTATGTGGCTTGAATCTGCGGATGCAATAGTAACTGCACGAACGTCAGAAACTCTTTCTTCATTTTTGCGTCAGAGGGCAAGATGGATCTCAAAAGCAGGATCCTATAGTGACAGATTCACACAGGTTCTGGCAATTGTAACATTTGTTACAATTTTGCTTGAGTGGTTTCTATTAATCGCTGGCATTTTTAATCCTGTTTTTTTTCTGGTTCTGCTAACTGCCCTGCTGCTGAAGGTTGTCCCTGATTACCTGATTTTACGAAATACATCTAAAAGATACGGAAAAAAGAGCCTGTTGTGGCTCTTCTTTACTTCACAGATTATTTATCCGGTCTATGTTATTTCCGTATTTTTCTGTTATTTAATTGGAGTAATCAATTATCATCGTTCATCAGTTGAATAATACCTTTGCGCCTCCCAGCCGTAATGCTTCTGAACCTTTTAATTCCCCATCTCCGATAAAAACTTAATCCTCATCAGCCTTATCTCTTCTTCTTCAAACTCGTTACCAAGCTCCTGCACTGCAACCTCAAGTGAATCCGATTCAGCTTCCTCCCTGAAATAAGAATAAATATCATGCTGACGTTCATCGTCGATCATCGTATCAATATAATAATCGAGATTCAGCCGTGTCCCGGAATTTACTATTGCTTCAATCTCTGATACAAGCTCACCCATCTCCAGTCCCTTTGCTTCGGCAATATCTTCAAGCGGCCGTTTCATATCAATGCTCTGGATAATGTAAACCTTTATGCCTGACTTGTTTACGACCGATTTTACAACCATGTCAAGAGGCCGGATTATCTCCTTTTCCTC
Source organism: Bacteroidia bacterium (assembly GCA_026391515.1). GTDB lineage: Bacteria > Bacteroidota > Bacteroidia > Bacteroidales > VadinHA17 > LD21. Next base: position 11,333 of record JAPLEC010000424.1, read on the forward strand.
GACATATTTCTTAATAATATCGATAAATTCAGCCCCATAACGCTGGGCTTTCCCTGCCCCTACTCCGGAGATATTCTGAAGCTCGTCAAGTGTTATCGGGTATTGAATTGCCATATCCTCGAGCGAAGGATCCTGGAAGATTACAAATGGCGGAACATCTTTTTGCTTTGATATTTTCTTACGCATATCTTTCAGGATGCTGAAAAGCTCTTCATCAACAGCTGCTGTTTTTGCACCAAAAGCATTCTCCTCATCAGTCGTATCAGCATAGTCATGATCTTCAGCAAGCATGAAAGAAGTGGGATTCTCAATGAATTCCATTCCTTTCTCCGTAATCTTCAGAAGACCATAATTCTCTATATCCTTTGTGAGGAATTTTGCAATCAGAGCCTGCCTGATAACCATGTTCCAGAATTTCTCGTCCTTATCTTCACCTATGCCGAAAAATTCAAGCTTATGATGTTTGTATGATTTAACCGCCGAAGTTACTTTTCCGGAAAGGATATGTGCGATATGATCGGCCTTGAACTTCTCTTTTACGGCGAGAATTGTCTCCAGCACATTAACAACAGCTTCACTTCCTTCAAATTGTTCTTTGGGATGCAGGCAGTTATCGCAGGCTTCACAGTTTTCTTTGGGATACTCTTCGCCGAAATAATGAAGCAGTAATTTTCTCCGGCAGACTGATGATTCAGCATAAGATACTGTTTCCAGAAGAAGCTGTTTCCCTATCTCCTGCTCAGCGATAGGTTTGCCCTGCATGAATTTTTCGAGCTTTACAATATCATTATAGCTGTAATATGCAATGCAGTTCCCTTCACCTCCGTCGCGACCGGCACGGCCTGTCTCCTGGTAATAGCCTTCAAGGCTTTTGGGTATGTCATAATGAATAACAAACCTGACATCGGGTTTGTCGATTCCCATGCCGAATGCGATTGTTGCAACAATCACATCAACCTCTTCCATCAGGTACTTATCCTGGTTTTGTGTTCTTGTTGCAGAATCCATACCGGCATGATAGGGTAGTGCCTTGATACCATTAACTTTCAGCACTTCAGCCATTTCTTCCACTTTCTTACGGCTCAGGCAATAAATAATACCCGACTTTCCGGTATTATTTTTTATATACTTGATTATTTCCTTGGTAACATCCTGTTTCGATTTTACTTCATAATATAGATTCGGCCTGTTAAAGGATGACTTGAAAATATCAGCATCAAGAATACCGAGGTTCTTCTGAATATCGTGCTGGACTTTCGGGGTTGCCGTTGCTGTAAGAGCAATAATCGGTGAACGTCCTATTGTATCTATTATTGGTCTGATACGTCTGTATTCAGGTCTGAAGTCATGACCCCATTCTGAAATACAGTGAGCCTCATCTATTGCATAGAATGAGATCTTTATATTTTTAAGGAACTCAATATTCTCCTCTTTTGTAAGCGATTCATGTGCGACATAAAGAAGTTTGGTCTGCTGGTCAAGTACATCCTTTTTCACACGTGCAATTTCCGTTTTTGTAAGTGATGAATTAAGGAAATGTGCGACATCGTCATTAGTGCTGAAATTACGCATAGCATCGACCTGGTTTTTCATCAGGGCAATCAGGGGAGAAATTACTATTGCTGTCCCCTCTCCTATTACAGCAGGCAGCTGGTAGCAAAGCGACTTTCCGCCACCTGTAGGCATAAGCACAAATGTATCCCTCCCGCCTAGGACATTTTTTATAATCTGTTCCTGGTTTCCTTTAAAGGTGTTGAAGCCGAAGTACTTCTTTAAATAGTCATGTATCGTTTTATCGCTTACCATACTTCCCCTTCAATGATAACCTTGAAGGCTTTAAAATGCTTTTTCCCTAACAGTCTATCTAAATTAATAAATTTCCTGATCAATAACTATTTTTAACTAATAATTAACAAAAATGTTTTTTGTAAATCCAACATATCATTGATTGATATTGTTTTGCTAAAGAAGATTTATCATCTTTACACGCTGAAATTTTAAATCAGGAATTATTTTTTATTGATGGCTATTAACTGGAAGAAAGGAAAGAGTGGTGAAGCCGAGATGTCATTTCTGGAACATCTTGAAGAGCTCAGGTGGCACATAATACGTTCCTTGCTCGCCATAATGGCTTTTATGATAGTGGCTTTCGTCTTTAAAAGAGTTCTTTTCGATACTGTTCTGCTTGCACCTTCAAAACCGGACTTTATTACAAACCGCCTTTTTTGTCAGCTGGGACATTTTTTAAGCAGCATATGGCCTTCCAGGAATTTTGAACCATTATGTATAAATACCCATTCATCGTTCAAACTTGTAAGCATAAAAATGTCAGGGCAGATTACGACTCATATTATCGTAGCAATGGTCGCAGGTCTTATTCTTGCATTCCCGTTTGTTATACGGGAATTCTGGGCCTTCTTCAGGCCTGCCCTCCATTCCAATGAAGCAAAGTATGCCCGTGGAGCTGTCCTTGCTTCCACTTTACTTTTTTTTATTGGAGTACTTTTCGGATATTATATGCTTGCACCATTGTCAATCCAGTTCCTGACCACATATCAGATAAGCCCGGAAAATGTTGAAAACTATATCAATATAAGATCGTACATAGGGACTCTCACATCACTCTGCCTTGCAACAGGACTTGTCTTTGAATTGCCGATCATTGCATTTTTCCTGACTAAAATCGGCATAATCACACCGAAATTCATGAGAAAATACCGTAGGCATGCAATTGTAGTGATTTTTATTATTGCGGCTATCATTACTCCTCCTGATGTTTTCTCCCAGACTCTTGTAGCAATACCCTTGTTAATTCTTTATGAAGTGAGTATCTTTATTTCGGTGGGAGTGATGAGATCTAAAGAAAAGAAGCATTCTGAATTCATGGATGATGAAAAAGAAGTTAAATCTGAGACTGCAACAAAATAAATTCTTCAATGAAACTATACACTGAAAACCTGGTCAAAAAGTACCACAACCGCACAGTTGTTGACCATGTTTCATTTGAAGTCGAACAGGGTGAAATTGTAGGTTTGCTCGGGCCGAATGGTGCAGGAAAAACCACTTCATTCTATATGATAGTCGGCCTCATCAGACCAAGAGAAGGCAGAATATTTCTTGATGATGAAGAGATTACAACCCTGCCTGTTTATAAACGTGCCCGAAAAGGTATAGGCTATCTTGCACAGGAAGCTTCTGTTTTCAGAAATTTGTCTGTCGAAGATAACTTGAAGGCCGTTCTTGAGATGTCGGGATTTTCGAAAAAAGAACAGGCAGAAAGGGTTGAATCACTATTGAATGAATTCGGATTGCAAAAAATCAGAAAAAATAAGGGTACCCAGCTTTCCGGCGGAGAAAGAAGACGAACTGAAATTGCCAGAGCTCTTGCACTTAAACCCAAGTTTATCCTTCTTGATGAACCATTTGCAGGCGTTGATCCAATAGCTGTTGAAGATATCCAGAGTATTGTTTCGAATCTTAGAAACAAAAACATTGGAATCCTGATAACCGATCATAACGTTCACGAAACCCTTTCAATTACAGATCGTGCCTACCTGCTTTTTGAAGGCAAAATCCTGAAATCAGGTACATCTTCACAACTTGCTGAAGATGAACATGTAAGGACAGTTTACCTTGGAAAGAACTTTGAGCTTCGCAGGTAATCATAGCTGTTTGCTAAAATAATATTTTTCTGTACTTTTGCCCCGATTTTATGCGGATGTGTCGTAATTGGTAGCCGAGCAAGACTTAGGATCTTGTGTCTTAATGACGTGGGGGTTCGAGTCCCTTCATCCGCACAAGTATGACAAACCGCCCTTAACCTCAGTAATAATGCGTTTTGGCGGTTTTTTTAAATCCAATAAATAACAAATAAAATGAATATCACAAGAGAAAAGATTGACGATCTTAATGCTGTTCTGAAGATTGAGATCGTAAAAACGGATTATGAAGAGAAAGTTGAAAATGTGCTGAAGGATTATCGTAAAAAAGCCAATATTAAAGGATTTCGTCCCGGAATGGTGCCAATGGGTATTATTAAAAAAATGTATGGCAAAGCTGTAAAAATTGATGAAATCAATAAAGCAGTAAGCGAAAACGTTCATAAATATCTGACCGACGAGAAAATTGAGATCCTTGGAGATCCGCTGCCAAAAACCAATGAACAGGAGATCATCGATTTTGAAACACAGGATGAATTTTCTTTTTCATTTGATATAGGACTGACCCCTGCTTTCGATCTGAATATAAGCAAGAAAAATAAGGTCAGTCAATATGAAATCACCATTGACGAAAAAATGAAATCTGACTTTGTCAATAATTATACCCGTCGTTTTGGCGAATTACGGAAAGCTGATGTTTCAGAAGAGAAAGATATCCTTAAAGGCAAAATCGAAGCGCTTGATGATAAAGGAAATCTCAAGCCCGAAGGTCCTGTAAATGAAGCTTCGACGCTTGCTATTGATATTATAAAGGACGAGGAGATAAAAAAAGGATTCATCGGTAAGAAAGAAAACGATCCTGTTGATTTTGACATTAAAAAAGCATTCCCAAATGATCACGAAATTGCAGGTTTGCTGAAGAAGAAGAAAGAGGAAGTCGAAGGTCTTGAAGGTACTTTCAGATTCACTATCATTGAGATAACAAGATTCCATTCTGCTGAAATCAACCAGGAGCTTTTTAACAGAATCTATGGCGAAGGTATTGTCAATTCTGAAGAGGAATTTCATAATAAAATCGAAGAAGAGATCAGAGAAAGCCTTAAACGTGAAAGCGAATTTAAGCTGATGCAGGATATCAAAAAACTGATCATTGAAAAAACTGATTTCAGTCTGCCTGAAGATTTCCTGAAAAGATGGCTCCTGAGAGTTAATGAAAAAACTACCGGCGAAGAGATCGAAAAGGAATTCGACAGCTTCAGACATGACCTCAAGTGGCAGCTTATCAGAAGCAAAATAGCTAAAGAGAATGAGGTAAAGATCACAGAGGAAGAGCTTCAGAAAGAAGCTGAAATCATTACCAGATACCAATTCCGGCAGTACGGTCTTTTCTATGCTACCGATGAACAGATTACCAACTATGCCAAAGAAACTCTTAAAAGAGAGGAAGATGCAAAGAGGATTGCTGATAAGATACTGGAAGACAAAGTCTTACAGTTATTGAAGGATTATGTGAGTATCGAAAGCAAAAACGTATCTGTTGAGGATTTCAATAAGCTTTTCGAATAGTAATCAGTGAATTACGGTGATATTGTTAAAATTTGTATCTTTGTTCCTTAATTTTAAAGACTACAAAAATGAGCAATATTGGCGATTTCGGTAAATATGCAAGAAGCAAACGCGGCGTCAGCAGTTTGTCTCTTCATAGGTATGCCTCTATCTGGGGCAGCTATATATCTCCCACAATTATAGAGGAAAGACAGTTAAATGTAGCGTCAATGGATGTATTCTCACGTCTGATGATGGACAGGATAATATTCCTTGGCTTACCTATCGACGATTACGTGGCAAACATTATCCAGGCACAGCTGCTCTATCTCGATTCTTCCGATCCTGGTAAGGATATTCAGATCTATTTTAACACTCCCGGAGGATCAGTCAATGCCGGACTGGGTATTTATGATACAATGCAATACATTTCAGCCGACATTGCAACTATTTGTACCGGAATGGCCGCATCTATGGGTGCTGTATTGCTCACCGCAGGTAAAAAGGGTAAAAGATCTGCTTTGAAGCATTCACGGATAATGATACATCAACCAGCAGGTGGATTTGAAGGTCAGGCATCAGATATCGAGATCCAGGCTCGTGAAATTATAAAGCTTAAAAAAGAGCTTTACGAGATAATAGCATTCCATTCCGGTAACTCTGTGGAAAAAGTTGAAAAAGACTCTGACAGAGATTATTGGATGACATCACAGGAAGCAAAAGATTACGGAATGATCGATGAAATCCTCCAAAAAAGCGCACATTAGTTTAAAATGGATAAGTGTTCATTCTGCGGCAGGACAAAGAAAGAGGCCAGCATTCTTATTGCCGGACTTGAAGGTCATATTTGTGATCATTGTATCGAGCAGGCTTATTCTATTATGAATGAAGAGCTTGGAACTAAAAAAAATATTTCATTCGATACAATAAACCTTCTTAAGCCTGCTGAAATTAAAGCTTTTATCGATCAGTATGTTATCGGACAGGATATGGCCAAAAAGATTATATCTGTAGCAGTCTATAATCATTATAAAAGATTGATGCAGAAACCTGATCCTGATGATATTGAAATTGAAAAATCGAATATAATTCTTGTTGGTGAGACAGGTACGGGTAAGACACTTCTGGCAAGAACTGTTGCAAGAATGCTTCATGTTCCTTTTACTATTGTTGATGCAACTGTTCTTACTGAAGCAGGTTATGTCGGAGAAGATATTGAAAGCCTTCTTACCCGTCTGCTTCAGAACGCGGAATATGACGTAAAGGCAGCTGAAAAAGGTATAGTTTTTATAGATGAGATCGACAAAATTGCAAGAAAAGAGGGTGATAATCCTTCAATAACACGCGATGTATCAGGCGAAGGGGTTCAGCAGGGACTTCTGAAGCTCCTTGAGGGATCAATCGTTAATGTACCTCCCCAGGGAGGACGTAAGCACCCTGAACAAAAAATGATACCTGTCGATACCAAAAATATTCTCTTTATCTGCGGAGGTGCATTCGTTGGCATTGAAAAGAAAATAGCCAGCAGACTTAATACTCAAATTATTGGTTACGGCGCATCAAAGATCAGGGAAAAGGTCGATAAGGATAATTTTCTTAAATATATTGCTCCACAAGACCTGAGAGCATTTGGACTTATCCCTGAGATCATAGGCAGACTACCGGTTGTTACCCATCTTGATCCGCTCGATAAAAAAGCTCTCAGGGCTATCCTTACCGAACCTAAAAATGCACTTGTCAAGCAATATATTAAACTTTTCAAGATGGATAATATTGAGCTTACCTTTGCAGATGGAGTCCTTGATTTTATTGTCGATAAGGCAGTTGAGTTCAAGCTTGGCGCCCGGGGTCTCAGATCAATATGCGAAGCAATAATGCTTGATGCTATGTTTGAAATGCCATCGTTAGGAAAAGACGAGCTTACTATTACAATAGATTATGCAAGTCATAAGCTCGAAAGAATTGATATGAAGGTGTTGAAAGCATCATAAAAAAAGAGGCTGAAAATTCAGCCTCTTTTTTATGATTCAAAATCCTTCTATCTTCCCATGCTGCGATGACGGAACCTTAGCGTTACCTCTTTTGAATAGCCACCTGAAGTCACTGTTGCAAGTGCGTCACATTCACCCAAACCAAAATCCACAACAACAGGATTCAATCCTTCTCTTTCAATATTTACAACACCGCTCACGATAAACATGCATACACGTTTCCAGTGCAACTCTGTTGTAATCGTAGTTGAATAAGCAACATCATTAATTGTCAGACCTTCCCCGGTTCCTGTAATCATACATTCATCATCCCAGATGTTCCTGGTATAAAGACCAGCTGTCCATTCCCTTTCCTGTTCAAAAGAACGTTCAATGATGTCTCCGTCAGGTAATGTGAGCTTACCACCGGTAAGAGTAACCTTGAAGACCATATTACCATCATTGTTGGTACCCATATTTTCATGTACTTTGGTACCTTCAACTTTAATACCGTTGATATAATAATTATCAAGAGTGACTGTCTTTTTTGAACCAGTTGTCAGTCTTGGGCCAGTTACTACAATTATAATCTTACCCGATCTTGTATTATTGTATAATCCGATACAACCGGTTCCGAAATCGATTGTAATGGTTTTTGGCCAAACTGCATCTGAAGGATGATCAATTGTTACTGTCGGGCATGAATCTGACAATACATTTGATTTTGCATTACCACCTTTCTGATAATCATCAAGAATAATGTCAGCATTATCGACGGTGTTGAATACATCCTCAAAAACAGCATCTATTACAGCAGCATCATCAGCCATATCAAGACTTGCCTGGTCAATTGTGGGTTCTTTGGTACATGATGCAATTGAAAGTATTGCAAGAGCTGCAATCATTAAAAAAATCTTTGTTTTCATAAATCTTATTTTTAAGTGAGCAATTTCGATTAACAACCTTTTAGATGCAGGATTAATAAAAAGGTTTAATTAAAAACAGAAATTTTCTTTGATTATTATTTCTACTGTGAGATTCCTCATTTATCCGCCAGCTGGCGGATTCATTCCGAGCGCCTGTTAGGAATCTTTCTCACCCTTTCGTATATAATATATGTATAAGGTACCGGACTCCCTTCATTTACCGCAAATTCCTCTTTTTCAACAACTTCCCAGATTTTAGGATCAATTTTGGGGAAAAATACATCAGCTGGTGATTTTTTATGCACATGTGTTATATAGAGCCTGTCGGCAAGGGGTATGAACTGGTTGTAAATACTTCCTCCTCCAATAATAAAAATCTCTTCTTCTTTTTTGCATTTGCCCAATGCATCTTCTATTGAATATGCAGCTATTGCGTCACTAAAGCTTTCATGCGGGATATCTGTAATAACTACATTCTTCCGGCCCGTGAGCGGTTTTCTGGGAAGTGATTCCCATGTCCTCTTGCCCATGATAACAGTTTTTCCGTAAGTGAGCCTTTTGAAACGTTTTAGATCTTCAGAAATATGCCATAAAAGCTCGTTCTTATTCCCTATCCCAAGATCTTCAGAAACAGCTACAATAATTGAAATCATAAAAATGAAATTATACTGAAATATCTCCTTTAATATGAGGATGAGCAATGTAATCAGACAGGGTAAAATCTTCGTATATGAATTTTAAAATATCATCGACAGATGGATTAATTACCATTTTAGGCAATGGATAAGGTTCCCTCGTAAGCTGAAGCTTTACCTGCTCAATATGATTCAGGTAAATGTGGGCGTCTCCGAGCGTGTGAACAAAATCACCTGGTTTCAAACCAGTCACCTGAGCAACCATCAGTGTAAGAAGGGCATACGAGGCAATATTGAATGGCACACCAATAAAAATATCGCAGCTTCGCTGGTACAGCTGACAGGATAATTTTCCTTCTGCCACATAAAACTGGAACATCAGATGACAGGGAGGAAGAGCCATCTTTTCAATTTCGCCAACATTCCAGGCACTTACTATAAGACGACGAGAATCGGACGATTTCTTAATATTTTTAATCACTTCTGAAAGCTGGTCAATATTTTTTCCGTCAGCAGTTGGCCATGATCGCCACTGGTAACCGTAAACCGGACCGAGGTTTCCATCTTTATCTGCCCATTCGTTCCATATTTTTACTCCATTATCGTTCAGGTACTTAATATTTGTACTGCCGGATATGAACCAGAGCAGTTCATGAATGATTGATTTCAGGTGTAGCTTCTTTGTTGTCAGAAGCGGGAAACCCTCTTCAAGGTTAAATCTCATCTGGTAACCAAATACGCTTATAGTACCGGTCCCGGTCCTGTCCTTCTTTTCGGCTCCGTTTTTAATTACATGATCCAGAAGATCAAGATATTGCTTCATTTGTCCTTAATAGTTGGTCTATTTCGGTGAAACTTTTGCTATCCAACCGCCTCCTGGTGCAAGGTTGATTTTCATCTTGTCACCTGATTTAACACTGGTTTTCATGTGCTTATAATCCTGTGCATGACGGTCAGCATTAATTCCATCCTGGAATATTTCCATTTCATAGTCGCCTGCAGGCAGGAACGACATATTAATTTCCATCTCCCGTTTACTCCAGTCAGTTAAAGCTCCTATAAACCAGTCTTTTCCTGATTGCCGGGCAAGTAGCAGGTAATCGCCGATTTTTGCATCGAGGACTTTCAGCTCATCCCAGACAACTGGAATCTTGACAAGAAAATCTGTACACTCCTGCTCCCTCATATAATTTGTAGGAGAATCCGAGAGCATTTGCAAGGGGCTTTCGTAAATGACATACAACGCCATCTGGTGCACCCTGGTTCCCTGGCTTGCAGGCCTTGTAAATTGGGGATTGAAGTTTGATCTGTCCATATTTATCATTGCCCCCGGCGTATAATCCATCGGACCGGCAACCATCCTTGTAAAAGCCAGTGTTATATCGTGATCGGGGGTGATATCTTTGCTCCACTTGCTGTTTTCCATTCCTTTAACACCTTCTCTTGTCAGGGCATTTGGATATGTACGGCCTATGCCATCAGGTTTGTATGCACCGTGGAAATCAATTATCAGATGATGTGAAGCAGTTTTTTGAATTGCTTCATGATAAAAGTTTACCACTTTCTGATCATCTCTTTGCATAAAATCGACTTTGACTCCCTTAACTCCCCATTTTTCATAAAGGGCACAGGCGTCATCAATTTTATCCCAGAATGTTTTCCAGACAACCCATAAGATCATACCTACATTCTTACTTTCGGCATATTTGCAAAGTTCAGGAATATTGATGGCAGGTATTGATTCGAGGACAGTTCCTGATTTGTACCATCCTTCATCCAGAATAATATATTCGATCCCGTTTTTTGAAGCAAAGTCGATATAATATTTATAAGTATCGTTATTTATGCCTGCTCTGAAATCGACTCCGTAAATATTAAGCGCATTCCACCAGTCCCATGCTACCTGGCCCGGTTTAATCCATTTTGTATCAGTAAGCTTATTAGGTGGTGCAAGCTTAAAGATCAGATCGCTTTCAATCAGCTGTCCGTCATTTCCTGCAATTACGAATGCTCTCCACGGGAATGTTCTGGTACCCTTTGTCGAAGCAATATAATCTTTTGTTTTAGTTACAATCAGGTTGCGATCGCCTTTAAGCTTCTCTTCTTCCGGATAATATGGATGTATGCCAATAAGCTTGCCCGAACCTGCACCTCTAAGCCACATTCCCGGATAATCGTCTATATCCGACTCTGTCAGCAGAACATTGACCCCGTTTGCAACAAAAAGTGTCGGCAGGCTGGCAAGATGCTTATCGCTAATTGTATCGAGCGAAGAATGGATAAATATTCTTTCATTGTGTGACATGAAGCTTTCTTCAAGCGGATACCATGCATATGATTTTGCGGGAAATTGCAGTTCAGTAATCTCATTTTTAACAATGATATCATCTTTAAGGAAAGTCTCAAATCTGTAAGCAATACCATCATTGTAAGCTCTGAATTGAACTCCAAAACCTGATTTGAAGGTAATTAACAGTGTGTTGCAGTTATCCGGTATTTTTGATCTTTTGTTGGACACAACAGGTTCTATAACCTGGTTCACCTGACCATAAACAGCTTTCTTTACTGTTTCATTTTCACCGAGCACTTTATTTGTGCCAAGAGTCATCCCGGCTTTGATAGAAGTTATTATCTCCCGGCCTTCGTATGTTGCTGACCATTTCACATCAGGACCTGCACTGACAGTTACAACAATTTTACCGTCAGGTGAGCTCAATTTGTAATCTTTTGAAAAAGAATAGTTTACTGCAAACAGCAGCAAAAATGATAATAAAAATAGACGCTTCATTTTATTATTTACTTATGAGTTTGATACCTGTCCGTGAAAGCTTTTATGCTTTTTATAATTCACCAGGCTGTGCTGAAACTTGTTCCTGGTAATTTTATTTCTTCTTTCTTTTATCAATTTCATCCCTGATTGCTGCAGCTTTTTCATAGTCTTCTGTTTTCACAGCATCGTCAATCATTTTGTAGAGCTCCTCATCAGTAAATGTTCCGTATTTCGTGCTGGACACATGCTTATTTTCATTGTCATTTGCAGAAGTAAGTTCTGTTTCGGACGGACTATTTGTCAGCTGAGCTTTTTCCAGGATATCTTCGTTTATATATATAGGGCAACCGAATCTTAAAGCAATAGCAACTGCATCAGATGTCCTGCTGTCGATTGAATATTCCTTTTCACCATTGTTGCAGACAAGTCTGGAAAAGAAGACTCCCTCTTCAAGCTTATATATCATAACTTCCATAACAGCTATGTTGAACTGATCGGCAAATTTTTTAAAGAGGTCATGTGTTAAGGGTCTGGGTGGCTCCAGATTTTCAAGCTTAATAACGATAGCCTGGGCTTCAAATCCACCTATAATAATTGGAATCCTCCTGTTGCCGTTTTCTTCAATTAATAATAAAGCATAGGCTCCCGACTGAGTCTGACTGTAAGAAATCCCCATTACTTTAAGCTTAATCCTCTTCATATCAATTATTTATGCATCAGGAAAACAGGTAATAGCCCATTGTTTCAAACAAATATAAAGATAATAGAAGTAACAATCCGGCCTATTGAATCCTTTTTTTTCAACAGAAAAGACCCCCTTTCTTGTTTCCCCCAAGGGGAGGCCCGAGCGTTATGAAATAGCTCAGTGGGCTATTTTAGCGAAGGGGCCAGTTTGCTGCGAGGGATTTTACTCTTTGATTTGAGGGAAGGTTAGGGAAGGGGGTTTATTCTTATGAAGGTTTTATAAATCAAAAAAATAGCCCAAGTGGTTTGTAAATAATCTAATTTATATATCTTTGCAGTCCAAAATTGAATTAATCCGAAGAGGCTTCCGGAAGACATAAAATCACTTATGTTTATACGCCTCACGGAGTAACATAATAGTAAAAAAGATGTATGCTATCGTAGAAATTGCAGGTCAGCAATTTAAAGTAGAAGAAGGAAAAAGGATTTTTGTCCACCGCCTCGATGTGGAAGATGGTAAAAAAATCGATTTCGAACAAGTGCTTTTGATTGACGATGAAGGTAAAATAACTATTGGTGAACCGACAATAAAAGATGCAACTGTTCAGGCAAAGATTCTTGAAAAGGTGAGAGGAGAAAAAGTTATTGTTTTCAAGAAGAAAAGGAAGAAAGGTTACAGGGTTAAAAATGGTCATCGCCAAAATTTTACGCATGTTGAAATAATAAGTATAAATGGCAAAATATCGCCAAAAAAACATGCCGTCAAAAAAGAAGTTGCTGAAGTGACCGAAGAACCTGTAAAAGAGAAAAAAGCTGCTGAAAAAAAGGTTGAAGCTAAGAAACAGACAATAAAGAAAGCAGAAGCTGATGATAAAAAGAGTGTTGTAAAAAAAGCAGAAAAGAAAACAGTTTCGAAAAAGTCTGAAACTAAAAAGCCTGAAAAAGGGAAAGCTTAAGATTTAGTCTATTAAGAAAATAAATATTCAGAATTATGGCACACAAGAAAGGAGCAGGCAGTTCACGTAACGGCCGTGATTCACAAAGCAAACGACTGGGAGTAAAGCTCTATGGCGGTCAGATAGCCAAAGCGGGTAATATTATTGTCCGCCAGAGAGGGACAAAGCATAATCCGGGTCTTAATGTCGGACTTGGAAAAGACCATACTCTTTTTGCTCTCGCTGATGGAGAAATCGAGTATAAAAAAAGAAAAGATAACAGAATTTATGTTTCGGTTAAGAGTGTGAAATAGGTCGCTTCGCCTGACTTATATGATTGTTAAAAGATTATTTCACACTCTAAACCTGTAAGTGAATAGCCGCATATCTTAATGAATTTCAGTTCCCGAAATTCTTTTCACAATTGGAAAAGCTTTTTCGGGAGTTTTTTAATACTTTTACAGCAGGCTCCTGAAAGCCTGCTTTTTTTATTAATACATAACTCAATATGCTTACAATTAGCCTTATACGTGAAAAAAGAGATTTTATAATTGAACGTCTTAAAGTAAAAAACTTTGAAGCAGAAGAAATCCTTGATAAAATTCTTTCACTCGGTTCGGCCCGACGTGAGATACAGACCAAAACAGATCTGCTGCAGGGTGATATGAACAGAATCTCAAAAGAGATTGGCTCTCTTATGAAAGAAGGTAAAAAAGCCGAAGCTGAAGCAGCAAAAGAGAAGACCTATAAACTGAAAGAGGAAATCAAAACTCTCTCTGATAAGATCGGACCTCTTGATAATGAGCTCAGAAATGAAATAATCAAGCTGCCCAACATTCCTCATGAATCTGTTGCCAGCGGACATGGAGCCGATGATAATGTGAAAGTCCGTGAAGGTGGTAAAATGCCGGATATTCCTGAAAACGCGCTCCCTCACTGGGATCTTATTAAAAAATACGATATAATTGATTTCGACCTTGGTATTAAGCTTACAGGCGCCGGCTTCCCTGTTTACAAAGGCAAGGGAGCAAAGCTTGAGAGAGCCCTTATCAACTTTTTTCTTGATGAGGGTGTAAAAGCAGGCTATAAAGAGGTCATGCCGCCAATTATGGTAAATGAAGATTCGGGATTCGGCACCGGTCAGCTGCCCGATAAAGAAGGACAAATGTACCAGGTCACACTTGATAATTTCTACCTTATTCCTACTGCTGAAGTACCTGTCACAAATATTTACAGGGATGTTATTCTCAGTGCCGATGAACTGCCTATTAAGAATGTCGCTTATACACCCTGCTTCAGAAGAGAAGCTGGCTCATGGGGAGCTCATGTAAGAGGATTAAACAGGCTCCATCAGTTTGATAAAGTTGAGATCGTACAGATAGCACACCCCGATCGCTCATATGAATCTCTTGAAGAGATGGTAAACCATGTGGAAGGACTAATTAAAAAGCTCGATCTGCCTTACCGTATTATGAGGCTGTGTGGTGGTGATATGTCATTCACTTCAGCTCTTACTTACGACTTTGAGGTCTGGTCAGGTGCTCAGAAACGATGGCTGGAGGTAAGTTCTACCTCAAACTTTGAATCGTTCCAGGCTAACAGGCTGAAATGCAGGTTTAAAGATAAAAGA
>JAPLEC010000425.1 GCA_026391515.1 Bacteroidia bacterium
ACTTTAAGTTCGGGTATTTTTTCGTTAAGGTAAGCAATTATCTCTCCTGCCTTTTTGCTTTCTTCACTATTGGGGAATGATTTAATGAGCTTGCTAAGTTCATTTTTAAAATTCCGTTCATCGCTTGTTTTTGCAACGCAATATGCACGAAGAAGCATGAATTTAGGAGAGAGCTGATCCTGGCTGTATTTTTTAACAGCATCATCACACTGGGAAATGGTGGAAGCAAAATCTTCCTCGATATATGTCTTATATGCCTGCTCGTAAAGCTGTTCAACTATTTTTATGTCAGCAAGTTTTTTCTCAAAATAACCTGGGTCAGATAATATTTTTGCAAATTCAGTCGAAGGATATTTTTCAAGGAGTCGTTGCCTGTACGATTCAGATTTAGAGCTGTTTATATCTTTATTTACTCTGTAAAGGTTATATAATGCTTCAGGAACCAGCTCGTTACCCGGATAGCGTGTTAACAGATTTTCAAATGATTCTGTCGCTTTTACCGGTTCTGCCAATTTTTCGTAGTATGCCTTTCCGGCATTCAGAAAAGCATTTGCAATTTTCTCGTTTGAAACAGCAAGGAGCGAATCTGTCAGAGGCAGGTTTTTCAGATAAAATTCAGGTTTCTTATAATCGAGCATAATACCTGAAGTATCGGCATTAGTCTTTGTGTTATCTTCCAGATTATCTCCGGCCTGAGCCGTGGAAATTATCGTTCTGTTTGACCTGCGCCAGTTGTCTTCAAGTTTTCGGTCGCCCCAACGCCGTTTAAACTCAGTACGTCCGAATGCGAGAGCCGACTGGTTATAAAAATACCATTTGCCTTCCTGATCGATGTTTCCCCTGAAGCGTTGCTCATTTTCATAATACTGGCCCAGATTATATCTCGAAGTATATTCAGTAGTTTTTCCTTCTATTTCAGCCTGGTTGATCTTATTGATGATCATTGTAATAAGACTATTTCTATCATATTCTGACATTGCCGCCACTTTCTGGAGACTATCTTCAACCTGTATTACTTTTAATTGCGAAACAACTGTATTAAGGTCCTGAGATTTTGACTTTAACAGCTGATAGTCAGGATATTTCTGATTGAGAAACATAACTGTGCTGTCATAATATACTCCGGCTTTCAGGTAATCAGGTTTTTTATAATAGTAATCGGCCAGTGCAAGGAATGATCTCCCTTTCTGATTCTGATTACTGGAAGGAGAAGAAGCCGATTTTCTGAAAAATTCCAATGCCTCTTTCTCATTGCCCTCTTTCATCGACAGATTGCCGAGTGCATAATAGATCTGGTCAAGGAACTCCTTATTTTTAACGTCCCTGAGCATTCTCTCAAGTTCTTTTCTGATCTCATGGGGATTACCAGCATTTACATCAAAAACCCCTGCAATATTGATCCTGGCATTGAACTCAACATCATAGGGTGGATTCATCTTAACCACCTTGCGGTAAAGTGAAATTGAATTGGCTGAATTCCCTGTACGTTCATTCAGCTGCGCCAGTAAATATGTCAGCCTGTATTTTGAACGTTTACCTGAACCAAGCTCAATTGCTTTGCTGAGAGGATCAATTGCTTCGGAATATTTTTTTTGTTTGATATAATGATCTGCAAAGGTTGTGTAATACATTGATCTGAGTGCTTTGGATGATTTATCCGTTATTTCTAGCTCAGTCAATATCCTTAAAGATTCACTAAAATTTTCTTTTTCGTTATAGACCCTTGCAAGCCATATTGAAGCCTCTTTTCTGATATCAGGATCGTTGGCCTGGGTAATACAATAGCTAAAAACAGCTGAAGCTTCATTAAATTCCTGTTTATAGAATCTTGCCTTACCAATTAAAAGATAACTGTCATCGACCCATGCATTATATTCTTTGCGGTTAAGCAGGTCGATCTCTCTCTGATCAGCTTTATCTTTCTTTTTTACTCCCGGTTTTGCCGTTATTGATTTCAGTGAAATCAGTTTTGAGGCTTTCTGAATAGCCCTTTCCATTTCTGAGGAACAAAGAGATGACGTTGACGGGTCGCTGAATTCAAATACTTTCAACAATTCAGCATAATCATCAACATATCCTTGGTTTACTTTCAGAACACCTGCCTTATAACTTTCATAGCCATTAAAATAGATATTGTATCTGGCGGTCATGCCATGATAAAACCTGGTTGTTGCTGTATTTTTTTCTACCGAACAGTTTGTTGGGAACAGCAGTAATCCAAGAAGTGCCAGATATTTATATGATGCTTTTACTGAAGGCAATAGGTATCTTTTAATACTATAACAAACTAAAACTGAATATAGTATTTCAAAGGTAATTAAAATTGGGCAGTTGCGTTATTCAGGCTGAAATAACTCTTTTTATTTCAGGAACTTCTTTCATAATTGCCTGCTCCACACCGGCTTTTAATGTCTGCATGCTGTATGGACAGCCATGGCAGGCACCAGTAAGCTTAACTTTTACTGACAAATCACTGGTGATTTCCAGCAATTCAATATCTCCACCATCAGACTGGAGATATGGCCTTACTCTTTCCAACGCTTTTATAACGCGTTCCTTAATGTGTTTTGATTCTGACATATTCTATTTATTTATCTGTACTTTAATTGTTGGTCTATGATCTTTATTTCGTTCGTTGACTTTTTTAATCACCTCATCTGCCAGTGACATAAAAGCTTTCCCTGCTGTAGAATCTTCAAGAGCTACCGGATGCCCTTTGTCGCTGCTTTCACAGATACTCTGGACAAGAGGTATCTGACCCAGAAGCGGCACTCCCATTTTTTCTGCCAACTTTCTGCCTCCCTCTTTTCCGAAGATATAATACTTGTTATCAGGAAGTTCTGCAGGTGTAAACCACGACATATTTTCAACCAGCCCAAGAACCGGGACATTGATTTTATCACTTCTGAACATTGATATTCCTTTTACAGCATCGGCAAGCGCAACTTCCTGCGGAGTGGTTATAACAATTGCACCGGTAACTGAAACCTCCTGAACAAGCGTAAGATGAATGTCGCTTGTGCCTGGAGGGAGA
The DNA here is from genome assembly GCA_026391515.1 of Bacteroidia bacterium. Lineage (GTDB taxonomy): Bacteria > Bacteroidota > Bacteroidia > Bacteroidales > VadinHA17 > LD21. The sequence goes on from JAPLEC010000425.1 coordinate 3,035, forward strand.
TCGACAAGCAGGAAGTCAAGAGATCCCCAGTCGCCCTGTGCCATCAGCTGTTTCAGAAAATTTGAAGCCATCGGCCCTCTCCAGATAACAGCATCTTTTGGATCGACGAAAAATCCGGTTGAAAGAACTTTTACACCATGTTTAATAAGAGGGACAATTAAATCGGTGTTATTTACCTTCTTTACTTCAGGTTTATATTTTTCAGCATCAAACATCATTGGAACCGAAGGTCCAAAAACATCTGCATCGAGAAGTCCGACCTTAAAGTTCTTTCTGGCCAGGGCAATTGCCAGGTTGACCGCAACTGTGGTTTTCCCCACTCCTCCTTTGCCGGATGAAATAGCTATTATGTTCTTTATTCCTGGAAGAAATTCGTCAGATTTCTCTTCGTGTTTTCCTACTATAACCTTTGGTCTGACTTCAATATTTGCAATTACTGCTTTAAACCCCAAACTGTCTTTTATAGACCTGGTAATCAGGCTTTTTATTGATAAAATAAACGGATCATTTGATCTTTCAGGAGATATAACAAGAAATATTCCGTCTTCCCCTGAATTAATTTCAGAAACCATTCCCAGCGAAACAATATCTTTTCCTTTTTCAGGATGGATAACTTTTTTGAGAGCGGAAAGTATCTGGTCGTTTGTGAACATAATATTAGATTTCTATAATTATAGCTGGCGCGGATTTGTAATCCGTGCCTTTGGTTTTCCTCTATGGCACCGATTACAAATCGTCGCCAACAGAAGCTATTTTTATCTTATTTTTATTTAAATTAATTATAAATAACGTGCAATTTTATCACTTTTATTTAATAACACAAAATAATCAAATAAGTTCAGTGGAGGGATCCCAGAATTTCTCACGAAAATTCAGAATGCGATCATCTTCAATAATTATACCTTCATTTTCAAGAAGTTGCTGCATTGTGGTAGAGTTGCCGAAATGAAATTTACCGGTAAGAATGCCATTCCGGTTGACAACTCTGTGTGCCGGAATAAAATCCGGTTTTGTATGGCATACATTGAGTGCCCATCCAACCATTCTGGCCGACCTGCCGGAGCCAAGAAAACGGGCAACTGCCCCATAGGATGTAATTCGCCCGAAGGGAATCAGCATTGTGACGTCATAAACCCTGCTGAAAAAATCATTATTTCCTTTTAATTTTTTTTGAGGCATCTTCGACAAGCTTATTTTTTTCAAGTCTGAATGAAAGATAATGTATTTTTAAACCATCCTTCAGAAACAGATCTTCATAATGTGTTCTGATTGAAACAATGTCATCTTCAGGTTTTTCAGCATATAAATCACTGGTTTGAGCAATAATCTGAAGAGCATTACATTCAGCAATGTTTTTTGTGTAATAAAATAATTCAGAATTATCAGTTTTAAGATGAATTATTCCGTTGTCTTTGAGGAAATTACGATAATTATTCAGAAACCATGGACAAGTAAGCTTTTTATTTGAGTTTCGTTTACCGGGATGAGGGTCGGGAAATGTCAGCCAGATTTCATCGACTTCATTTATGTCGAAAAAAGAATTTATAAACTCAATTCTGGTTCTAAGAAATGCCACATTTGGCATTTTTCTTTCATAAGCAGTTTTTGCTCCGCGCCACATCCTGGCACCCTTAATGTCTATGCCTATATAATTATTATTGAGAAATTTTTCGGCAAGTCCGATTGTATATTCTCCTCTCCCGCAGCCAAGTTCAAGTATCAGCGGATTCTGATTATGAAAGAACTCTGATCTCCATTTTCCTTTTATCGGGTGATTTTTTCCCAATCCGGTATCTTCCCCGGGCTGTATAACATTATTAAATGTCTCCAGCTCCGCCCATCTGGCCAGCTTGTTCTTTCCCACGGTTTAAATTTTACTTCCCGAACTTTTCAACTCTCAACCCGAAATCATATACTCCCTTAAGATCCCCGATACGCATTCCATGTTGAATTTTAAAATGATAAGTACCTTTTGACGGGAAAAAGACACTTGTTTTATAGGGCAGATTAAGTTCGTGAATATCTCCTGATCCTTTGCCATACCAGTTTCCTTTTTCGTCAGCAAGATCATACTGGAGCGTATCAGTAATGCTTTTTCCCCCGGGAGAAATTACGGTAACAAAAAGATAAATATTACGAAAAGGATATTTAGATCCCGTACGGATAGTGAAAAATATATTATTGCTATTAATTGTATCGGTAACAGGAACTTTGAATTGCGGATTATCAAACAGACTCCAGGTATTATCCTTCATGGTTACTGAATCGATGAATAGTGCATTGCTGGTGCATGAATAGATTAGAAACAGCAATCCGGAGATCAGAAACCAAATGCTTTTATTTGTTTTTCTTATCATTGAATCTCCTGTGTTTCTTCTTACGAAAATGCTTATGATGCTGATTCTTGGGAGGAGCAGGGTCAAATCTTGTAAGGCTGTTATTTTTTAGCAGATCTTCTGAAACGTTTTCATTTTCCCCGATCTCTTCAAAATCAATCAGTCGTTCAGCTTTAATCCCTTTTTTATTCATTGCCTGTATTTCCCTTACTCTCTGCACCGGCACAGCGATCTGGTTAGCAGTTGAGTGCTGATCTGTAGAATACCAGTAAACTCCTTTATGAACTTCCATTTTCTGAAAATATGCAATGCTGTCGGTTGTTTCAAGGGGTACCTCTTTAGGAGGAAATGCTTTTTGGGCATCTACATAGCAGTCGACTTCAAAATTAAGGCAACATTTAAGCTTGCTGCATTGTCCTGCAAGCTTCTGAGGATTCAGCGAAAGCTCCTGATATTTTGCATGAGTTGTTGTAACTGAAATAAAATTAGTTATATAAGTAGAGCAGCAAAGCTCTCTCCCGCACGATCCAATCCCTCCGATTCTTCCTGCCTCCTGGCGGGCACCGATCTGGCGCATTTCTATTCTCACTTTAAATTCTTCAGCCAGGACTTTGATCAATTGCCTGAAATCGACTCTTTCATCTGCAATATAATAGAAGATAGCTTTCGTTTTATCTCCCTGGTATTCCACATCTCCGATCTTCATATTAAGCTTAAGCTCTTCAGAGATTTTCCTTGACCTGAGCATTGTTGGTGTCTCAAGCATTTTTGCTTCTTCCCACTTCTGAATATCTACAGGTTTGGCTTTGCGATAAACTTTTTTAAGATCATCGGGGGAGGGGCATACTTTAAGCTCTTTAAGCTGTTCCCTGACCAGATTGCCAATCATTGATATTCTTCCGATATCATGTCCGGGCGATGCTTCAACTGCAACAATATCACCAATTTCAAGCCGCAGGTTATTTACATTCCGAAAGAATCCCTTCCTGGTGTTTTTAAAACGAATCTCAACAATCTCATTTTCATTTAAAGTATCGGGGAGATCTTTCAACCAGTTAAAAGAGTCAAGCTTGTTGCACCCAGGTTTATATTTTATATTAGGCATCCGGATCTCTTCTCCAGCCTGCCCTTGTAATTCGTCATTTTCAGCCATAAAAATCGAACGCTTCTGAATTAACAACGCAAAAATAGTGAATAAATGCATTAAATTCAATTATTGCGGAGTGTTACCGTATGAGTCTGGTAACCTTAAGCGCCAGATCGAGAAAAATAATTTTTGCATTACCGTTCGCCTCGATATGTGAATATGCAATATTAAATTCCTCGGTAAGAGAATAAATATTATTCTGATTTATAAACGAATGGAAATTATTCGAAAAAACGGCTTCATCACCTGCCAGGAAAACTAATCTGTTTTTAAGCTGGTTTAGTGAAAGCATAAGATTTTCGCGCAGGATCCTTAAAGAGTACGATATAAAGCTTTTTTGAGACTCTCTTCCGGTTAAAGAAATTTCTTCGGACCAGCTTATCAGAGAAATGATATCGCGTTTCCATGCGAACCGCATGAGACGTTTGAAATTCTCGAGATTAAGAAGAGAAGAATCTTCATTTTGTAATAATTCAACAGCCCTTATAATATTCCCATTAGAAATCCCTGCTATTTCAGATGCTTTGCTTTTATCAGCATTGAATTTGTGTATGAGAAATTTACTTATTTCCTCATCTCTGAAGCCCGGAATTTTAATAAGCTGGCATCTGGATAGAATTGTAGGGATCACTTTATCAACCTCATCGGAAACCAGAAGAAAAAGTGTTTTTTCAGGTGGCTCTTCGATCATTTTTAAAAGCTTATTTGCTGTTGCCTGATGCATCTTCTCGGGCAGCCAGATGATCATTATCTTGAAATCCGATTCAAAAGTCTTAAGGCTCAGTTTCTTTATAATCTCCCCGGCTTCTGATGCAAAAATCAATCCCTGCGCATTACCAACTTCAATCGAATTGAGCCAGCTGTTTAAAGTAAAATATGGCGACAACTTCACAAACTCTCTCCATTCCACTATATATGAGTCGCTTACAGGTTCAGAATCTTTTTTGCTCTTAATAACAGGAAATACAAAATGCAGATCGGGATGGATCATCTTTTCATATTTCACACACGACTTGCATATTCCGCAAGAATCGTTTTCTGAACGATTTTCACAGCTTACATACCTTGCATAAGCCAGTGCCAGAGCAAGAGATCCGCATCCTTCAGGTCCGGAAAAAAGCTGAGCATGACTTACTCTCTCCTCCTTTACTGAGCGGATAAGTTTGTCGATAGTCTCTTTTTGTCCCGGTATCTGGCTGAAATTCATAATATAATGTTATTGTTATTTCAATGCATTGATAGCAGCATCATAGTCGGGTTCCTGGGTTATTTCCGGAACGAGCTGGGTATAAATGATTTTTCCGGCTTCATCAATAACAACAATGCTCCTGGCATAAAGCCCAGCCAACGAACCGTCAATTATATTTATTCCGTATGCTTTTCCGAATGCACTATCGCGGAAACCTGATAAAGTGATGACATTGGTGATTCCCTCAGTCGAGCAGAAGCGTCCGTGAGCAAACGGCAGGTCTTTTGAGATTGCCAGAACTGCTGCATTGGTCATACCTGCTGCTGCCTGGTTAAACTTCCTAACTGACGTTGCACATACTGATGTGTCGAGACTCGGGAAGATATTCAATATTAATTTTTTGCCAGAAAGCTCAGATAATTTAAGTGTACCCAAATCTGATTTAACAAGTGTAAATTCGGGAGCTTTGGTCCCTTTTGCAGGAAGGTTCCCGGAAGTATTAACCGGATTTCCTTTTAGTGTAATTTTTGCCATAGCTTTTTTTTCAAAAATAGTTAAACTTTTAACAACGAAGAAACATCCTTTCATTGATGGATTTTCATTCATTCTCTGTGGTTCTCTGTGTCTTCTCTGTGTAACTCTGTGTAACAAAAGAACTTACACAGAGGAAATCCGGAGAACCACAGAAGGCCACAGAGATTTAACATCCAGAAATTGGTAATTGATTTTAGATTTCTTTAAAAGGCAGATATTTATAAAAATTAATTAGGTTTGTACTGCAAATCTGATATTAATAAATAACCCAAAAACATTTGATATATGAAAATGATTCAGGACTTCAATTTCAAAGGGATTAAAACAATTGTACGAGTAGATTTCAATGTCCCTCTTGACAAAAAAACTTTTGTGGTCGCAGATGATACCCGTATCAGGGGTGTATTACCTACAATCAATAAAATTATTAAAGATGGCGGTTCGGTTATTTTAATGTCACATCTGGGACGGCCGGAAGGACGAATGGAAAAATATTCCCTTAAGCCGGTTCTGCCTGTTCTTGAAAAATATATTGGCCAAAAAGTGCTGTTTGCTGATGACTGTCTGGGTGAATCAGCTGTAAAAATGTCAGCTGCATTAAAACCCGGCGAAGTTTTAATGCTTGAAAATGTGAGGTTCTATCCTGAAGAAGAAGGGAAGCCTATTCTTCCTGAAACAGCCACAGAAGAAGAAAAGAAAGCAGCAAAAGCGGAGATGAAGGCAAAACAGAAAGAGCTGGCAAAAAAACTGGCCAGTTATGCTGAGGTGTATGTTAACGACGCATTCGGTACAGCACACAGGGCACATGGCACCACCGCAGTAATTGCAGATTATTTCCCTAAAGACAAGATCATGTTTGGATTTCTGATCAACAGTGAGCTGGCTGCTATGGACAAAGTGCTTAATAATGCACAGCATCCTTTTACAGCCATTATGGGTGGTGCAAAAGTATCCGATAAAATTATGCTTATCGAAAACCTGCTCAACAGGGTAGACAACCTGATTATAGGAGGAGGCATGACATATACCTTTATTAAAGCTAAAGGAGGGAAGATCGGTAAATCGCTATGTGAGGATGATAAACTTGATCTGGCTTTGAAAATCATTGAAAAGGCTAAGGAAAAGAAAGTTAACCTTTATTTACCGGTAGATAGTCTTAATGCCGATAAATTTGAAAATGAGGCCAATACAAATGTAACAGCTGTCGATGCTGTTCCGGAAGGCTGGCTGGGTCTTGATATTGCTGACAAAACTATAAAGCAGTTTTCAGAAGTAATTGAAAAGTCAAAAACTATTCTCTGGAACGGACCAATGGGAGTTTTTGAAATGGAGAAATTCTCAAAAGGAACAACTGCCATTGCCAAAGCTATTGCTGCTGCAACTGCAAATGGAGCATATAGTCTTATTGGTGGTGGTGATTCAGTTGCTGCTATCAACAAAAATGGCCTGGCAGATAAAGTCAGCTATGTGTCAACAGGAGGGGGAGCCATGCTGGAGTATATGGAAGGAAAGAAGCTTCCGGGGATTACTGCAATTCGGGGAGAATAACATAATTAAAATTCCCCCTTTGAAGGGGGCTAGGGGGATGTAATAAACGGTGCAAAGGCTCAACGGCGTAAAGAATATGAGGATATCTTAAAAGTTAAAGAAACCACCCCGTCCCTGTCCGCCAGCTGGCGGACGGGACACCTCCCGCAAAAAGCGGGAGGAAAGTGTTGATTTATAGTATTTTAACTTTCTCTCCGCTTAAGCGGAGAGGAGTAGTTTGACCGAAAGGTCAAGGGGAGGTGGTGTTTTTAAGACAACTTAATTATTTTTTACGGTCTCACTTTTTTTTTAACTCTGTGTTTTTATTCAGTGTCACTCCGTGTCCTCTGTAGCTTAATTCTTAAAAAATCCCAAAACAAACCAACTAAAATTCCGTTATCTTTACGGGTGGTTATGAAAAAGTATTTATCGCTCATATTGTTATTTGTCGTATTTTTTGCACGCTGCAAAAAAGAGAGCTCCGATATACCGGATCAAGATTCAATAAGATTATCAGGAATTGATACAATTAATGACAGCTTGAAATGGAGCAGTGAGCTTCAAACATGGACTATTATGGGGTTTTTATTCTCGCAAGCCAAATTAGTATCATATCCCGGCTCACCAAATCCAGATATCACTGTCGAAACTGATGGTACTTTGGCTAATATAATTCTCCAATCAAATAATTATAAAAACTCATTTTACTTAGCCGGAGAATTTGGGAATGCAACATTGGCAGAACAGGCATTTGATAGTCTGACTTCACCGACTATACTGCAATGGGCTGCTAAGGCGGATTCATTAAAAGCAAATCAGATTTGGGTTTACAGATCAGGCACAAATCATTATGCCAAACTAAGGATTGTAAACACTTTTTCAAAAACCGCAAGCCCGAATAATTATGCCGAATGTGTTTTTGAATGGGTTTACCAACCGGATGGTACACTAACTTTCCCCGGCAAATGAAACCGGAAATAACAAGCAAAATCTTTGATATTAATAATCAGGAAAGTTTTCAGGCTTTAACCCTGGAAGTATTTAAATATCAGTCTGAAAAAAATCAGGTATATAATGATTTTATTAAAAAGCTTGATAAAAATCCGGGAACAATAAGCGCTCTTTCTGAGATTCCTTTCCTTCCGATTAGTTTTTTTAAAAGTCATAAAATTATTACCGGAAATTTTCCGGCAGTCAAAATTTTCGAAAGCAGCGGTTCCTCCGGGACATCGGCCAGCAAACATTATATTGTTGATAATGAAATATATGAAAAAAGCCTTTTAAAGACTTTCACACTGTTTTACGGCAGTCCGGCAGAATATTTCATCGCTGCTTTGCTTCCTTCATATCTTGAGAGAGAGAACTCTTCGCTTGTTTATATGGTTGATAAGCTGATTAAAAGAAGCTCCTGTACTCTGAGCGGATTTTTTAATAATAATGTTGAAGAATTAATCTCACGCATTAATAAAGCCAGATCTCAAAATCTTAAAATTCTGCTGATAGGTGTAAGCTTTGCTTTGCTTAATCTTGCTGAAAAATATTGTCCGGATTTATCAGATGTTATTATAATGGAAACAGGAGGGATGAAGGGCAGGAGGAAGGAAATTACACGTGAAGAGCTTCATTTAATACTTAAAAAAGGTTTAAATGTTAAATCCATTCACTCTGAATATGGCATGACCGAGCTGTTAAGTCAGGCTTATTCAAAGGAAAATGGAATTTTTTATTCTCCTCCCTGGATGAAAATTTTTATCAGGGATCCGCAGGATCCGTTATCAATAATTTCAGAACCCGGAGTAACCGGAGGAATAAATATTATCGACCTGGCCAATGTACACTCATGTTCATTTTTAGCCACTGATGATCTTGGCAGGTTTCATAACGATGGTGGTTTTGAAGTACTTGGCAGATTCGCTAACAGCGATATTCGCGGATGTAATCTACTATTAGAATAATAATTGTAGATCTTTCAAGTATTAAGAAAATTCCTTTGTGTCCTTAGTGATTTTACTTAGTGCTCTTTGTGGTTTCTTTTTTTTAACCACAAAGAACACAAAGTACGTACTAAGAGCACAAAGGAGTTTTATTATCAGATACCAAGTTTTGTCTTTATTGCCGGAGGAATGGCATTCTTATGAACCATAATAAATAATGTCTTAGCACGGACATAGCTTTCTGACATATTAAGATATCCTCCGAAAGCATTTCTTTCTGTACCCCAGGAATTTTTTGTCTTGTAATATTTAGTGCCATTCTGATCTTTGACGATGCCGGTAAGGTGCATCAGGTGATCATCGGTCGTTGAAAAGCTCTCATAGCCAGTCTGCCGGATATCCTGAGTAACATTAACTTCAGGGCCGGGAGTAAGAGATATGGAGGGCATATTGCCGGGAGGACCCTGGGTCGGAGCTCTTTCCAGTCTTTGTCTGTCAGTCATCGGAACTCTGTCTGCCGGAGAATTCAAAGGAATTACTGCAAACCCGTTCTGGTGTGAAAATCCGCTTTCGCTTACGTCTCCATCCCAGTTAACTGTATAGCCATGATTAAAAGAATAATCCATTATTTCAATAAGTTCATCAAGCGGTACATTATAAAATCTGGCCATTGCCCAGTTATCAGGTACTTCAAGGATGCCCTGGGTATAAAAAGGGAAATGAGTGAATGATGTTATTTCAACATAATCATTTGGATTAATCCCAAGACTTGCAGCAAATGTCTTTGGAGTATATGTAACTCCTTTATAGACAAATGATTCCGAAATTTTCCCAAGATAAGTATCCAGCACGCCATCCACAATTTTATGATACTGGGCACTTTCATTTTTCCTCTGGACCGGCACAGCTGCAACAGCGCTGATAAACTCATTCATTTCGCTGTGATTATGAGTTGGAGAGCCATAATTAAGGCCGGTATAAACTTCATCAGGTACCATTCCATATTCAGTAAACACCCTCATCCAGTCGTGTGCCAGGCTACCCTGACCCAGATTTCCCTTGCCCCTGCGCAGGTAATTATCCTTAAGACGATCGACATAATTATATCTTACAACAAACATTTCAGAAAGGTCATATTCTCCTTTCCCCATACGAAGAAGTTCTGACTCAACAAATGATGTTGTGGCAAAGCACCAGCAGGTACCCGTTGCGGACTGATTCTTTACTGAAGTGGCTTTCAGGTCAACGACCGGTGTAAACTTATAGCCCTCATCAGGTTTTTGAGGTGGAGCAGGTTGATTGGTAACATTTTGTGCCGGACCAGTTAAAACAAACAATACCGGAATTAAAAGGAGAAGAGTTAGTTTTTTCATTGCCAGGGTATTTTATGATTTTGTTTCTTTTATTGTTATGGTTTAAAATTAGTTGCTAAGCTAAAGAAATAAAAGGAATTAACATATATTTTAAATTATAAAGAAGTAAGAACAATAGAACAATCGAATTCAGAAATCAGAACTTTTTTATTCTTAATTCTGACTTCGTTTGTTCAAATGTTCGTTTGTTTAATTATACCCTTATGTTTTTTCTCTTATAATTACAAGGGTATAAGAATGATCGATCCACGAAAATACCTCTTTATCAGGAACTGTCCCATCAAGATTTATTGTGTTCCAGTGTTTTTTGTTCATATAGTATCCTGGAATCACGCTAGCATATCTTTCTCTCAGTTCAATAGCTAACGGCGGGTCGCATTTAAGATTAACTGTAAGGTCTCCGTCAAGATTTGCCAAGGCAAAAATCTTACCATTTATTTTAAAAACCAAGGTATCGTCGCCGAAGGGGAAACTTTCAGTGACATCTTTCAACGAGATACAATAATTCCGCAGAGTTTCAATATTCATTTTTCTGATTACTTCAGTGTCGGGTAAAAAGCATCTTCGATATGGTCAATCTGAAATCCATCAGTTTTTTTAATAATAGTAATGACATCAAAACGGCTCTCCTTGTCAATATTATTCCACTGGATGAAGTTATTGGCAGCAAAAATCATTGATCTTTGCTTTTCTTTGTTCACTGCAGTAACAGGATGCATCCGAAAATCTTCGGTACGTGTTTTGACTTCAGCAAAGACAATGAAATCTTTATTCTCGGCAATTATGTCAATCTCAAGCTTACCTGCTTTCCAGTTGCGGTGAAGGATCTTATAACCTGATTTTTTCAGATGTTCTGCTGCAATATCTTCACCTTTCTGACCGAGATTATGTGATTCTGCCATTTTATATTTCTATCAGTTTATTTCTAATAGCAAAAAGTATAAGGCTGGCTGTATTTTTCGAGTTGGTTTTTCCGAGCAGGTTAGCCCTGTGCTTATCAACAGTTCTTTTACTTATAAATAAAGCTTCTGCAATTTCCTGGTTTGAAAATCCTTCACAGATTTTAATAAGAATCTCTTTTTCTCTTTTTGACAAGTTAGCAGATTTGCTTTCCTGTTCACGATGCTTGATTTTCTGAATGACATGGTATAAAAGCTCCTGAGAGAAAAAGCTGCCGCCTTTAGCTATGGTAAGAATCGCTTCTTTAACTTCGGAGATATCTGAATCTTTAAGCAGGAAACCTTTAGCACCGGCATCTACCATCTTATAATAATACTCTTCCTCTCCGTACATTGAAAGTGCAATGATATTTATTCCGGGACACAATTTCATCCCTCTTCTTGTCGCTTCAATACCATCCATTTCGGGCATTTTTATATCCATAAGAGCGATATCAGCCCGAACAGTTTTCAATAATTTCAGAAACTCTTCTCCGTTTGCAGCTTCTCCAGCTACCTCGAATTCCGGGAAAGAATTAAGAAGGATCTTCAATCCGTTTCGGAAGAGCTGATGATCGTCGGCTATGATAATCTGAATTTTCTCCATTTGAATCAGGTGAACAAAATTTCATTATGTTTCATTTACCCCCTTTGGGGGAATAAGAAAAGAGGTGAATCAATATCAGTCTGTCACTTTAATCAAAGCGCTGGTTCCTTTTCCCGGAGTGCTCTCAAGTATAAAGACTCCCTCAACAGTTTTAACACGTGTCTCAATATTTGATAATCCCATTCCTTTATTATCTTCTTTTTTCAGTGATGATGTCTCAAAACCCCGGCCATTATCATAAAACTGCAAGGTAACAAATTTTTCATGTTTGTTTAATTCAATCTCTATCGTTGAAGCCCCCGAGTGGCGAATAGCATTATTAATAAGCTCGCATGCAGCACGATATATTACGACTTCCTTGTCATTTTCGAATCGTTGATTTTCCATATTTGTCTTAAAATCAATCTTTACTGTTTTTGTCTGGTTGATTTTTGTTGTAAACGCACTTATTGCACTTGCAAGACCGAAATTTGAAAGAACATGCGGACTCAGGTTGTTTGAAATATCTTTAATTGTATTTATTGCTTCATTTACAAGATGGTTAGTATTATTCAGGATTACCATTCCTGAAGGATCATCTATTCTTGCATTAAGAGATGAAAGTGACATTTTTACTGTCGAAAGTATAGGCCCAAGCCCATCATGAAGATCATCGGCAAATCTTTTTCTTTCATTTTCTTCAGTATTTATAATTGCATTTAATACTTTTCTTTCTGTTCGCATTCTGTCAATTTCTGCTCTCTTGAGCGAATAAAATATTTCCCTGATCAGGATAACGCCAGAAATTATCATGAATGAAATAATTACTCCGATCCATGCGTCAATCATCTGCCAGGTCAGGGATGGTGTTCCCCTGAGGACTTCAAAAAGCTCAATTATTTTGCGCACTGCCATAAAGGCAAATGACAGTGAAAGAAGAACCCATGAGAGCCTGTACTTTGTCAACTTCATGAATCTCAGAGCTATGGAGGCTGCAATAATTTGCAGTACAATCGAAATTATAAGGGCAATAAGTCTTACCATGGCAGATCAGGAATTATAATCTACAAAAATAGGAGTAATTTATAAATAATGGCACAGAGGCGTTAAGGCATTACGGCATTAAGGTATAATGGTAACTTATTAACTTACACCCTAACGCCCTAATACCCTAATGCCCTAGTACCTTATATACCTTAACACCTTGCAACTATTTTCCTTTTTCTTACCTTTGGACATTTGAAATTTCAGGAATGCAGGTAATTTATAATCTCGGAATTTTATTTTATACAGCAATAGCCTGGATTATTTATCCATTTAACCGGAAAGCCCGTTTATGGGTTGACGGGCACAGAAAATGGTTTGAATCATTAAAACAGAAAGTCAATTCGCAGGAGAAATATATCTGGATTCATTGTGCATCGCTGGGCGAGTTTGAGCAGGGAAGACCTGTGATTGAGTCGCTCAGAAAGGTAAAGCCCCGGAACAAAGTTATTCTTACCTTTTTTTCTCCGTCAGGTTATGAGATCAGGAAGAATTATAAGGGAGCTGACATAATCTGTTATTTGCCTTTCGATACACCGGGTAATGCAAAAAAGTTCATCAGTTTAATCAATCCGGTCTTTGCGATATTTGTCAAATATGAATTCTGGAATAATTTTATTTCAGAGCTTAGCAGAAAATCCATTCCTGTTTATCTCATTTCAGGAATTTTTCGGAAAGAGCAGATCTTTTTTAAAGTATATGGGGCTTTTTTCCGTAAAATGCTCATGAAGTTCAAATGGATTTATGTTCAGGATGAGCTATCATCTGATCTTCTTCATGAAATCGGAATAAACAATGTATCGGTTGCCGGTGACACACGTTTTGATCGTGTTATGCAGATTGCTGCCAGTACGAATGAAATTCCCCGGTTAGCCCAATTCAGGAGAGATGAAAAGCTCTTTCTGGCTGGCAGCAGCTGGAGACAGGATGAAGAAATTATATCCCGTTATATCAATGAGTTTCCTGAACGGATGAAATGGGTTTTTGCGCCCCACGAAGTTGATCCGGAGAATATTGAAAGGCTTATAAAATTATTCACGGTTCAATGTGTGAGATTTTCCGAATTTTCTGATGATTCGGCTAATGCCAGGGTTTTGATTATTGATAATATTGGTATGCTCTCTTCAGCATACAGGTATGCATATATAGCTGCAGTAGGAGGCGGATTCGGGAAAGGAATTCATAATATCCTTGAAGCTGCATGCTGGGGCATCCCGGTTCTCTTTGGTCCCAATCATAAAAAATTCCGTGAAGCAATTGACCTTCTGGAGCTGGAAAGTGCAGAATCTTTTGATGATTATTATAGTTTTAAGAAAATTCTTGACGACTGGATTTCAAACGCAGATATTTATAAGAAAGCTGCTGAATCTTCACGCGATTATGTTAATAAAAATGCGGGAGCTACGAGCAAAATCGTGAAAGAAATCGAATTTAGGAATCAGAGGCTGTTAAAAATTTAGCAGCCTCTTTTTTTTATCTGCACCTGGGGGAAAGTTCATTTCTATTTAAGATTTTTTAATCATCAGATTATTAAAGCCTTTACGGTTGTAAAAAGAGTCTGTTTTATCCCGACCCATGTAAAATGTTGAAATACAGGGCATAATAACCGGTTAATAACTATACCTTCAAATGTTGATAAACTTAAAAATTTTGTCTTGCATTGATTTCAATGCTTGTCTAATTTAGCAAATACCCGCCAAAAAATTCGGTGGCCGTTTAATCTCATTAAAATCAGAGAATAACAGAATTATATTTTAAATATATGGGAGAACTTTTTGTCCAGGAATCAACTATTTCATCTGAAAAAGTAAAAGAAGAACAACAAAAACCCGAATCTCAGAAAAAAGTTGGTGGGGAGGAAAACATTAAATCAACAGAACGAGGGAACAAAAAAGAAGTTTATTCTCACGACGAAGCTGTTGACGCAAGCATTCAATATTTTAAGGGTGATGAACTTGCTGCAAGAGTGTGGACAAATAAATATGCTTTAAAAGACTCATTCGGGAATCTCTATGAAAAAACTCCTGACGACATGCATCGTCGTCTTGCTCGCGAGATACGCCGGGTTGAGCTCAAATACAAAAATCCTCTTTCAGAAGAACTTATATACAGCGTCCTGAAAGATTTTACTTATATCGTTCCTCAGGGCGGTCCGATGACAGGCATAGGAAACGATTACCAGATTGCTTCCCTCTCAAATTGTTTTGTAATAGGAAACGACGGATCATCAGACTCCTACGGCGGTATAATGAAGATCGATCAGGAACAGGTTCAGCTTATGAAACGAAGAGGCGGTGTTGGACATGATTTATCGCACATCAGACCAAAAGGGACACCTGTGCTCAACAGTGCACTTACATCAACCGGTATTGTACCGTTCATGGAAAGGTACTCCAACTCAACGCGCGAAGTTGCACAGGATGGAAGAAGAGGTGCTCTCATGCTTTCAATTTCAATCAAGCATCCCGATTCCGAAAAATTCATTGATGCTAAACTTGAGTGCGGGAAAGTGACAGGAGCTAATGTATCTGTCAAGATCACCGATGAATTCATGAAAGCTGTTGAAGAAAAGAAGATTTTCAGACAGCAATATCCAATAAATTCAGATAATCCCAAATTTGTAAACGATATTGATGCAAACCAGCTTTGGAGTAAGATAGTTCATAACGCATGGAAATCTGCCGAACCCGGTGTCCTTTTCTGGGATACAATAATCAGGGAAAGCGTTCCGGACTGTTATGCAGATCTGGGATTTGCAACTGTTTCAACCAATCCATGCGGCGAAATCCCGTTGTGCCCGTATGACAGCTGCCGGCTGCTTGCCATTAACCTGTTCAGCTATGTAAATAATCCATTTACCAAAAATGCTGAGTTTGATTTTGAATTATACAAGGAACATGTAGGCCTAGCCCAGCGGATGATGGATGATATAATTGACCTGGAACTGGAAAAAATTGACGTAATACTTGCAAAGATAGATACGGATCCTGAAATAGATGAACTGAAGCGGGTTGAAAGAAACCTGTGGAAGAATATAAGAAAGAAATCAGAAGAGGGGAGAAGAACCGGTATCGGGATAACAGCTGAAGGCGATATGCTGGCAGCTCTCGGATTACGTTACGGAAGCGAAGAGGCAACAAATTTTTCAGTTGAAGTTCATAAAACACTTGCGCTCGAAGCATATAAATCATCAACTTACCTGGCAAAGGAAAGAGGCCCGTTTACAATCTATGATGCTGACCGGGAGAAAGATAATCCATTCATTCTCAGGATGAAAGAGTCGGATCCTGTCATGTATAACAATATGGTGAAATTTGGCAGGAGAAATATAGCTCTTCTGACAATTGCTCCGACAGGTACAACAAGCCTCATGACTCAGACCACTTCCGGCATAGAACCTATATTTTCAGTCTTTTATAAACGCAGAAGAAAAGTTAATCCGAACGACAAGGATGTCCAAGTGACTTTTAAAGACGAGATCGGTGATTCGTGGGAAGAATTCAATGTATTCCATCATAAGTTTGTCGACTGGCTTAAGCTTAACGGCTATGATCCTGATGAGGTTACAAGGATGAATGATGATGAGATCGAAAAAATTATCAACAAATCACCTTATGCTAAAGCTACCGCTAATGATGTCGACTGGATTGCAAAGGTAAAGATGCAGGGAGCAATACAGAAATGGGTCGACCATTCTATCAGTGTTACCATCAATCTTCCGGCTGATGCAAAGGAAGAGCTGGTTAGTGAATTGTATCTGACAGCGTGGAAATCAGGATGCAAGGGAGCAACAGTTTATCGCGACGGATCAAGAAACGGAGTTCTCATAACAGGAAAGCCGGAAACTCGGACAGAAAGACCCAAACGTCCAAAGGTGCTTGATTGTGATGTGATCAGGTTTAATATTAGTGAAGAGAAATGGGTCGCTTTTGTCGGACTGAAAGACAGCAGACCATATGAGATATTCACAGGTTTTGCCGATGAAGAAATATTCCCGATTCCCAAAAGCATTGTTAAAGGACAGATAGTTAAAATAAAGAATGAGGATGGGAAGACGCGCTATGATTTCCAGTATACTGATAAATACGGTTACAAGAAAACCATCGGAGGCTTATCCCATATGTTCAAGCCGGAATTCTGGAATTATGCGAAGCTTATATCTGGTGTGCTGAGACACGAAATGCCAATTGCCGATGTGGTGAACCTGATTCAGTCTCTCAAGCTCGACAGCGAATCGATAAATAACTGGAAAAATGGTGTTGAACGCGCACTGAAAAAATATATACCCAATGGAACCAGGGCAAAAGGGAAATGCGGAGAGTGTCATTCTCATAATCTTGTTTATGAAGAAGGATGCCTTATCTGCAAGGATTGCGGTTCTTCCAAATGTGGATAATCTGCCCCTAAATCCCCTAAAGGGAACTTATAAATTTGCAGTGACTTAAAAGCCCGCTTTAGGGGTTGGGGGCAATACACCTAGACCTTTCCCGATTTTTTCGAATGCTTTAATAGCTTTATCAAGATGTTCTTTTTCGTGTGCTGCTGACAGCTGGACACGAATTCTCGCCTGATCTTTTGGGACGACCGGATAAGAAAATCCGATAACATAAATTCCTTCTCCAAGAAGCTTCGCAGCGAACTCCTGTGAAAGCTTTGCATCATAAAGCATTACCGCACAAATAGCTGATTTCGTGGGTTTTATATCAAATCCAAGATTGGTCATCCTGCTTATAAAATACTCAGCATTTCTGTGAAGTTTATCCTGTAATTCATTTGTATTGGTCATCATCTCAACCATTTTAATGCCAGCCGCAGCAACCAGGGGAGGAATTGAATTTGAAAAAAGATATGGACGTGATCTTTGACGAAGAAGCTCGACAATCTCTTTTTTCCCGGTAGTAAAACCGCCTATTGCACCACCGAACGCTTTCCCGAGAGTTCCGGTTATTATTTCCACCTGCCCCATGATATTATAAAGTTCGGTAACGCCTCTGCCTGTTTCACCGACAACACCGGCAGAATGAGATTCATCAACCATTACCATCGCATTATACTGATTTGCAAGCTCAACGATTTTCTTCACAGGTGCAACATTCCCGTCCATGGAAAAGACGCCATCAGTAACTATCAGGCGGAACCGTTGTTCCTGTGCAAGTTGCAGCTGTGTTTCGAGATCTTCCATATCGGCATTCTCGTACCTGTAGCGCTGGGCTTTGCAAAGTCTGACGCCGTCTATTATTGAAGCATGGTTCAGTGCATCGGATATAATAGCATCTTCACTTGTAAGAAGAGGCTCAAATACACCACCATTTGCATCAAAACAGGCTGCATAAAGTATAGTGTCTTCAGTGTTAAAAAACCTTGCAATTTTTCGTTCAAGCTCCTTGTGAAGGTCTGTTGTTCCGCAGATAAACCGCACCGACGACATACCATAGCCATGGTCATCAAGAGATGATTTTGCTGCTTCAATAAGGTCGGGATTATTTGAAAGGCCAAGGTAATTATTGGCGCAGAAATTCAGGACTTTCTGCCCCGTATCGAGCTCAATTTCAGCTCCCTGGGGAGATGTAATAATTCGTTCGTCTTTATAAAGTCCAGCTTCTTTTATCTCCTTAAGCTGGTTTGAAAGATAATTCTGAAAAGCAGTATACATATATATTTTTTTGCATTGCAAAGAAAATGCAAAAGTGGGAATATCCGGATCTCTAAATTATGATGATAATCATTTACATAAAAAAACTCTGAGACTTACATTCCATATTTAGCAATGATCTCTTCTTTTGTCAGATCCAGAATTCCATACTTCTTTCCAACTTTAATAAAAGCAGCCAGTGCTTTATCAAGATGATGGATCTCATGTCCGGCCGAGATCTGTGTTCTGATCCTTGCCTGTCCGTTAGGTACAACCGGGAAGAAAAATCCGATTGCATAAATCCCTTCGTTGTACAGGTCCTTTGAAAAATCCTGGGACAATTTTGCATTAAACAGCATTACCGGGATGATTGGACTGTTACCCTCTTTTAAAACGAAGCCTGCTTCAGTCAGCCCTTTTCTCCAGTAAGCAGCATTTTTTTCAAGCTTATCCCGTCTCTCGGTGCTTGAAGAAAGGATGTCAAACACTTTCAGAACTCCTGCTACAATTACTGGCGATATAGTATTGGAAAACAAATATGGACGAGCTTTCTGCCTGCACATCTGTACAATCTCTTTTCTCCCTGATACACAGCCTCCGGATGCTCCGCCGAGAGCTTTGCCAAATGTTGTTGTTATAATATCAATTTTACCGACAACATTGAAATGTTCATGTGTCCCGCGTCCGGTTCTTCCAATAAATCCTGAGGAATGAGAATCATCCACAAGGATCATGGCATCGTATTTTTCGCAAAGCTTTACTATTTCATCGAGCTTAGCGAGATCGCCATCCATTGAGAAAACACCATCTGTAATTACCAGCTTGATTCTTTTATCTGCATGAAGCTGAAGCTTTTCTTCGAGGTGTTCCATGTTGGAATGTTTGAAGGTGTCATGCTGAGCGCTGCATAACCTCATCCCATCAATAATAGATGCATGCACAAGCCTGTCAGAGATCATAATATCCTCGCTTGTAAGGATAGCCTCAAAGACACCGGCATTCGCATCCATGCATGATGGGAACAGAATTGTGTCTTCGGTACCAAGAAATTCTGAGACCTTGTTTTCAAGCTCCCTGTGAATATCCTGTGTGCCGCAGATAAACCGAACGGACGACATTCAATAGCCTCTTTCTTCAAGCCCGTCGTGGGCAGCTTTTATAACATCTGGATGACTTGATAATCCAAGGTAGTTGTTGGAGCACATATTTATTACCTTTTTCAAATTTGCTCCTATTGGGAATTCTACCTCTATATCGGCTGCCTGGGATGAATGTATAAAACGTTCTTCTTTATAGATACCTGCATTACGAATGTCTGAGAGCTGATTCGTATAAAAATCTTTGATTTTATTGCTGTAACTCATAATTTCCGTAATTGATTTATTTATTAATATATTCATTTACAAGTGCGACAATTTTGTTGACCGAATCAAAAGCTTCAGGGGTTGCTTTTTGCGGCGGAATCTTAATCTTGAATTTATTTTCAAGAAAAACCAATAGTGAAACCATCGAAAAAGAATCAACAATTCCGCTGGAAATCAGGGGTGTGTCGTAGGTTATTTCATCACCTTCATCGAGGTATTCACTGATGACATATTTCCGGACGAGATCTTTTATATCTTCCATATTGTAATAATTAAATATTTAAATAGTTCTATATTTTAATATTTGTATATATCAATCATTTTCAAGAGTTGAAATATCTCCGATTTCCTCGCCCCATTCTTTTGCATGAAGCAGCCTTCTCATTATTTTACCGCTTCGTGTTTTGGGAATTTTTTCCATGAATTCAACAGCCTGGGGCATTGCAATAGAAGAGAGCTTTTTCCTCACGAAATTCATTATTTCAAGTTCAAGATCTGGTCCCGGAGTGAAGCCAGGTTTAAGGGTAATAAATGCTTTGACCACCTCCATATTTATTTCGTCAGGTTTGGCCACTACAGCTGATTCAGCTACTGCAGGATGTTCGAGCAATGCAGACTCCACTTCAAACGGGCTGACAAGATGGCCTCCGGTATTGATTACATCATCATCTCTTCCGATGAACCAGAAATACCCTTCATTATCAATAGTAGAACGGTCTCCTGAAAGATACCATCCATTGATGAACTTATTTTTGTATTTCTCCTCATTATTCCAGTAGCCCCGCATCATTGAAGGCCAGCCGGGCCTGAATGCTATAAGTCCTATTTTTCCGGTTTCTGTTATTGGTTCATACTTTTTAGGATCGAGCACCACTCCTGTAATTCCGGGGAAAGGTCTGCCCATTGAACCAGGCTTTACTCTCATGCCAGGGAAATTTGTAATCATTATACAGCCTGTCTCAGTCTGCCAGAATGTATCGTGGAAAGGTTTTCCAAACACTTTCATTGACCAGATAACAGCCTCAGAATTTAGTGGTTCTCCGACACTTGCAAGATGCCGCAAGCTTGAAAGATTAAACTCCTTTACAATTTCATCTCCGGCTCTCATAAGTGATCTTATCGCTGTCGGAGCTGAATACCACATTGTAATTTTATTATCCTGGATAAATTTATACCATGCCTGGGCAGAAAAACCTGAATCGAGAACACACTGGGTTATGCCAAGGCTCCATGGCCCGATTATGCCGTACGATGTTCCTGTTACCCAGCCTGGATCAGCTGTGCACCAGTAAATGTCATCATCCTGCAGATCGAGCACCCATTTTGATGTAAGATACTGTGCGATAAGCGAATAATGAACATGCTTGACTCCTTTTGGCAATCCGGTTGTTCCTGAAGTGTAATGCAGCACTGAAGGTGTTTCAGCTTTTGTTGGATAAATTTCGAGGTGCTCAACAGGTTCTGATTCTTGCAGGCTGAATGCCATTTCCCTGTTTTCAAGCTTTTTAGATTTGTTATGATCGGCAACAATGATGAATTCAAGATGCGGTAGCTTGTCAATAATTTTCCTGACTTTTGAAAGATGTTTGCTCTGGGTAATAATTGCTCTCGTCTGTGCATTTTCGAGTCTTACAAAAAGAGATTCTTCACCAAATGCCGAGAAAAGCGGCTGTACGATGGCTCCGATTTTAAGGACACCAAGAAATGATAGATACAATTCAGGGATCCTGTCCATAAACAGGCACACCCTGTCTTCGTTTACAATTCCAATGCTTCGGAGAAAATTACCAATTGTATTTCCAGCAAGGCGGATATCATTAAATGAGTAAACCTTTCTAATACCACCAAACCCTTCGTAAATCAGGGCAGTTTTTTCAGCTTTACCTTTCAGACAGATCCTGTCAGAGCAGTACCAGCCGATATTTAAAACATTACCCTGCCTGTACTCGAGTTCTTCTTCGGCAATTGACCAGCTGAAATTTTTAACTCTATCTTCGTACAAACCGAAATTCGACATATACAACCTTTATTAATTAATTACCCTGACTTCCAAGATAAATATTTTTTAGAAGTCATAAAAACTTTCGACTTATTAATCCCAGTTAAGAATCACCTTTCCGCAGTTACCTTCTTCCATCGCATCGAACCCTTTCTGAAAATCATCAATATGGAAACGATGGGTTATTACCGGATTCAGGTCAATTCCTCCGATTATCATCATTTCCATCTTATACCATGTCTCCCACATTTCTCTTCCGTAAATACCTTTCAGAGTGATGGCTTTGAAAATTATATCACTCCAGGGAACTTCAAAATTTGAAGGCAGAATTCCAAGAAGTGATATGCTTGAGCCATTATACATATTGGAGATCATTTCAATAAAGGCTTTAGGAGATCCCGACATTTCGAGACCAACATCAAAACCTCTCATACCCAGCTTTTTAACAGCATCAGATATCTTTTCTCCCTTTGATGGATTAACAATAAGTGTTGCCCCCATTTTTTTAGCTATATTGAGACGATAATCGCTCAGATCGCTTGCAACGATAAACCGCGCTCCGGCATATTTTGCTATTGCAACAGCCATGCTACCGATAAGTCCGGATCCGGTGATCAGGACATCTTCTCCGAGAAGTGGGAACGACAAAGCAGTATGAGTTGCATTACCAAACGGGTCCATTATTGCTGCCCATTCGTCTGGGATCCTGTGGTCAAGAGGTATTACATTTGATGCAGGTATTCTGACATATTCAGCAAATGAACCATCAATATGAACGCCAATTCCAACAGTATTTTCACAGACATGCTCTTTTCCACGGCGGCAATTACGGCAATGACCGCAGGCCAGGTGTCCTTCCCCTGTAACCCTGTCACCGATTTTAAGATTGATGACTCCAGCTCCCATCTTTTCGACATAACCCATATACTCATGTCCGATGACCATAGGAGTTTTTATTGTTTTTTGCGACCATGCATCCCACATATAAATATGCAGATCAGTACCGCAAATGGCTGACTTCTTTACTTTAATAATTACATCGTTAAGTCCGGGCTCGGGAACAGGAACCTCCTGCATCCATAAACCTTTTTCAGGACGGGCTTTTACAAGAGCTTTCATCTTCTTCATAATAGTCTGTTTTTAAAGCTTTTTTCTGTGAAACCCAAAGTTAATACAAATCTGCAGTTGAAAACCTGACTTATACTATACTATATATATAATAGGGTTTGTCTATCTTTACATAATTATAAACGATCTCAATTATTATGCGACAAGTAAGGGTACGCTTTGCTCCAAGTCCAACAGGTCCGTTACATATAGGTGGTGTCAGGACTGCGCTGTATAATTACCTTTTTGCAAAAAAAAATAACGGCACATTCATTTTACGAATTGAAGATACTGATCAAACCAGGTTCGTTGAAGGTGCTGAAGAATACATTATTGAATCGCTGAAATGGTGTGGAATTGTTGTAGATGAAGGGATCAGGGAGGGAGGTAATTATGGTCCGTATCGCCAGAGTGACCGGAAGGATCTCTTCCGGCAATATGCTGATACCCTTGTTGATAAAGGCGATGCTTATTATGCTTTTGATACTCCGGAGCAGCTTGAAAAATTAAGGACTGATTCAGAAAAGAAAGGGAATACTTTTCTTTATAATGCTTCTGTCAGGAACAATCTGGCCAACTCTCTATCACTATCCGAAAGCGAATGGAAGAAACGCCTGGCAAAGGAAGATTCCTATGTTATACGTTACAAAATGCCTAAGAATGAAGATATCCATTTTGATGACATTGTACGTGGACATATAGTAGTCAATACTGACACGCTCGATGATAAGGTGTTATTCAAATCGGATGGCATGCCGACTTATCATCTGGCTCATATTGTCGATGATCACCTTATGGAAATCAGTCATGTGATTCGTGGCGAGGAGTGGCTTCCTTCGCTACCTCTTCATTTTATGATTTACCGTTCATTCGGCTGGGAGCCTCCTCTTTTTGCACACCTTCCTCTTCTTCTGAAACCAGACGGAAAGGGAAAGCTAAGCAAACGCGACGGAGATAAGATGGGATTTCCTGTCTTTCCGCTTTACTGGCCTTACGGCGAAACCGCAAAAGGTTATCGCGAAGAAGGGTATTATCCTGAAGCATTTGTTAATATGCTCGCTCTGCTGGGATGGAACCCGGGAACTGAAAAAGAAATTTTCAGTATGGATGAGCTTATCGACTCTTTTTCTATTGAACGGGTTCATAAATCAGGCTCAAGGTTTGATCCCGAAAAAGCAAAATGGTTCAACCACCATTATCTGCAGTGCAGAAGCAATAATGAGCTCGCACTTGAATTCAGAGAATATATAAGGGCACAAGGTTTTCATTACGATATTGTTCATATTGAGACTCTTGTGGAATTAGTAAAAGAAAGAGTAAGCTTTGTAAAAGATATGTGGCAGGAGACAGACTTCTTTTTTAAGAGACCTGAGACTTATGATCAGGATGTTATAAAGAAACGGTGGAAGCCCGAATCATCTGCACAGATGCTTGAGCTGAAATCAGTACTGGAAAGCATAGATGAGTTTAAACCTCCTGTAATTGAGCAGGTTGTAAAGAGATGGATTGAAGAAAAAGGATACAATACGGGAACGGTTATGAATGCATTCCGGCTTGTAATAGTCGGAGCATCACACGGCCCGCATATGTTTGATATAATTTCATGGATCGGGAAAGAAGAGACTCTAAACCGGATCGACAAAGGAGTTACAATTATTGGAAAGCAGTCATAATGAATCTTCCTTCAGCAGACGATTTTATTGATATACACAATCATGGAGCCAAATCCATTAATGGTGTATTTTCTGTCGAAGTCCTGATGGCACATGAAGAAAGAGAACCTGAAGATCTCCCTGGTATCACATATACTTTTGGTATTCATCCATGGTACCTTGATGAGAATAATCATAACCATCTTATTTCAAAAGTTATAAAAACAGCTGGTAATGAGCTGGTTGCGGGAATAGGGGAAGCGGGCTTTGATAGAATAAAAGGTCCATCCACAGAGCTTCAGCGGAAAACATTTGAAGAGCAGGTTTGCATTTCCGAAGAGCTTAAAAAGCCTTTAGTGATTCATTGTGTGAGGGCATGGGATGAGTTGCTTCGGGAACATAAAAAGCTTAAACCAAAAATGCCCTGGCTTGTGCATGGTTTCAGGGGAAAACCTGATCTTGCACTGCAGCTTATTGCAAAAGGTATGTACCTCTCATTCTGGTTTGATTTTATTTTGCGGCCTGAATCAACGGTCCTCATAAAGAGTTTGCCGGCCGATAAAATTTTTCTTGAAAGTGATGGTTCCGGTGTGGATATCAGGGATATATATAATAAGGTATCAGCCGATCTAAATCTTTCTGTTGATGAATTTAAAACAATTATATTTTCAAACTTTAAACAATTCTTCAAAGTAAACCCTTAGTGCTCTTAGTGTGCACTTAGTGTCCTTTGTGGTTAAGAAAAAATGTTTAACCACAAAGAGCACAAAGGAAAATCACGAAGGACACAAAGGAAATATTTTATTAAGATGGACGAATGGTTGTCACGAACGGAAATGATTATCGGAGCTGAGGGTTTGAAGAAGCTTAAAGCTACCCGGGTTCTTGTCGTAGGTTTAGGCGGTGTTGGCGCTTATGCTGCAGAGCTGATATGCCGAGCGGGGGTAGGTTCCATGACAATAGTTGACGGGGATAAGATTCAGCCTTCAAACAGGAACCGGCAGCTGCTTGCCCTTAAAAGTACTGAAGGTTTATCAAAAGCCGGAATAATGGGTCATCGGCTCCTTGATATAAATCCCGATCTTAAGCTCACAATACTTAATCAATATATTAAGGATGAAAAAATGATCAGTGTTCTTGATGCAGGATTTGATTATGTTGTAGATGCTATTGACACTCTTTCCCCCAAAATATTTCTGATCTACCATTCTTTGCAGAGAAAATACCCTGTCGTAAGTTCAATGGGAGCAGGAGGGAAGTTTGATCCATTAAAGATCAGTATAGCCGATATCTCAGAAACTACTGATTGTAACCTTGCAAGGATATTACGAAAGAGACTACACAAACTAGGTGTAAGAGAAGGATTTACAGCCGTTTATTCGCCTGAGACAATTGATAAAACAAAAATAATTCCGGCATCAGGAGAACAAAATAAGGCATCAGTTGTCGGAACGATTTCCTATATGCCAGCTGCCTTCGGTATAGCCTGTGCTTCGGTTGTGATAAGGGATCTGGCAGGTATTTCCAGGTAGGTTACCTGGCTTTTGGTTGTCGCTGATTGATCAGGTCCTGTGTGCCTAAAAGCCTGCTAAAAAGTGTAATGAAAGAGCTAAAATCTGATTAATCCTGAGGAGGTATTTTTTATTTTATACAAAAAAATTATTCCTTTGCAGAACATTTTAAACATCTTTCTGTTATACAATTAATGAAAAAGGGTGTATCCATAGCAATGGTACTTTTGATGCTGACAGCAATGTTGAACTTTTCTGTTGCAACACACTATTGCGGCGGGAAGCTAGTAGCCTCAAAAGTATCACTTACCGGTAAGCTGGCTAATTGCGGTATGGAAAGTTCAGAAAAAAGATTACCATTATCAGGAACTAACTTTACCAGCCACTGCTGTGATGATGTTGTAACTTCTTGTGGGACAGACAATAGTTATGCACCCTCATTTCCTTTTGTTCCTGACTCTTATCAATGCAATTTTAATATATTCAGCTTACCAACAGGAGCTTCTGTTCATTCTTTAGCAGTTTTAAGATCACTTTATACAAGTACAAGTCCCCCGGGAGCATTGATGTCCACTAATGTGGACTTATCTGACATTTGTGTTTTCCGTATCTGATATTATTCTATTCTCTCCTTTTTTACAAATGAGATAATATCCTCATTTGCAATAATCGTTTTTAATTAATCATTTAGAAATAACAATTTTAGACTTAAAACAATGAAAACTTTTAAAATTTTTCTTGCTGCTTTATTTGCAGTTGTATTGAGTGCAACAACATCTGCTCAAACAAATGGACAAACGAAAACAACTTCAGTAAAAACAGAAACTTTCAAAGTATGGGGTGCCTGCGGAATGTGCAAAACCCGTATTGAAAATGCTGTGAAAACAGAAGGTGCAACAACCGCAGATTGGGATTTAAAAACCAAAATGCTTACTGTTACATTTAATCCGAAAAAGACCAGTATTGATGCATTTGGTAAAAAGCTTGCTTCTGTAGGTCACGACACAGAAAAATACAAAGCACCTGATGATGTATATGCAAAACTTCCAGGCTGTTGCCACTATGAAAGAAGCAAATAAAGCTCTGGAAACAGAACTAAATTAAACTGAATCCGGCCACCGGATACAAACAATTAAACTACTACTAAATCCGGTGGTTTGTTTAAATTGCATTTATTAACAGAATAACTTTCAGATGTTTAACCGACTCGTAAAATATTTTCTCGAAAACCGGCTTATCACATTTATCTTTCTCATTGCTTTTGTAGTTATGGGTCTGGTAACGATGCCGTTCAATCTGAAATCGGGACTTTTCCCCAGAGACCCTGTACCAGTAGATGCAATTCCTGATATTGGTGAAAATCAGCAGATTATTGCAACTGAATGGATGGGGCGGTCACCCAAGGACATTCAGGACCAGATAACATATCCATTAACCTCTGCGTTGCTTGGCATTCCGGGTGTTCAGACTATAAGGAGCACTTCCATGTTTGGAATGTCGTTCATCTACATTATTTTTAAAGATAATGTTGAGTTTTATTGGAGTAGATCACGGATTCTGGAAAAACTTAACTCCCTGCCATCCGGAACGCTGCCTGCAGGGGTGCAACCTTCACTGGGACCAGATGCAACTGCTCTTGGTCAGATATTCTGGTACACTCTTGAGGGACGCGATCCGGAAACAGGAAATCCAAATGGTGGCTGGGATCCTCAGGAACTCAGAACCATTCAGGATTTTTATGTGAAATACGGTATTTCTTCTGCTGAAGGTGTTTCTGAAGTTGCATCAGTTGGCGGATTCATAAAAGAATATCAGGTCGATCTTAATCCAAATGCTCTGAAGGCTTACAATGTGACTGTTATGGATGTTATGAATGCTGTTAAGAAAAGCAACCTTGATATTGGAGCTGAAACTATTGAACTTAATAATGTCGAATACATAATCCGTGGACTGGGGTACGTTAAAAGCCTGAATGATCTTGAATTATCAGTCGTTACAGTTCGTAATAATGTCCCTGTACGTATCAAAGACGTGGCTCAGGTCGCTTTTGGTCCGGCAACAAGGCGTGGGGGCCTGGATAAAGCAGGTTCAGAAGCTGTTGGTGCAGTGGTTGTCGCACGATATGGCTCAAACCCCATGGAAGTAATTAATAATGTAAAAGATAAGATTAAGGAAATCGAAGCGGGATTACCACAAAAAACTTTGCCTGATGGAACTGTTTCAAAGGTAACTATAGTGCCTTTCTATGATAGGACAGGACTTATTAAGGAAACAATCGGGACACTCGAATCTGCACTCTCCCACGAAATTCTGATAAGTATAATTGTGATTATTATCCTGGTAATGAATCTAAGAGCTTCTCTCATTGTTGCCGGATTGTTGCCATTAGGTGTTTTACTGACATTTATTCTAATGCGATTTTTTGGTATAGATGCCAATATTGTGGCGCTGTCAGGTATTGCTATCGCCATAGGTGTTATGGTCGATATTGGCATTGTTGATGTGGAGAATATTCTCCGGCACCTTGAAATGCCTGAAAATAATGGCATACGAGGTAAAAAATTAATGCAGGTAATTTACCAGGCTACAACTGAGGT
>JAPLEC010000080.1 GCA_026391515.1 Bacteroidia bacterium
TGACAAAATAAAAAAAAGTGTTTTAATATAAATAGAAAAAAATATTGTGTAAAGCAATGAAGGCGAAGAAGCGTATTTCCGAATTGGACGCCATGGATTTACGTCGAGCCGGGTGGCGTAACCGGCATTGCGTTTTTTATAATTTTTCTAATTTTTGCATATAATATGCTGAAAAGATTGCATATTAGAAAGAAGTAAATTATGCAAAGGGGAAATAAATCTGCTGAAAAGATCGCAGATTACAAAGGAATAAAAGAGATTATGGGAAAGATTAAAAAACGAGCTGGTTTTACGCTGATTGAGGTAATTGTTGCGTTAGGGATATTTTTGATACTTATTTTGGCTCTCGTTGGGAGCTATTATTCATATTACAATTCAGTCAAGCAGATGGCATATAAGGCAATTGGTCAGAACATTGCAGAGCTTCAACTGGAAGATGTAAGATACCTGCCAGTTGGCATACTTTATTCGCTTTGTGGTGAAGGTGATCCTCCTCCTAGTCCGAGTGATCGCCAATATCCTCCAAGTTCCAGTTGGCAATACTACAAACTTTCTTCTGATTCAAAATATTATGTTTTGACTACTAAAGCAGATGCTGATCCTAATATTCCGGATGGAATTCCTTATCCAACAGATAAGACTTGGACAGAGGAGCCTGAGCCTGATGGCACAGATTCCGACCCCGTCGTCTATGACTCTTGGAAAACTGATGGTGCTTTTAGATTGCAACAAATAGGTAGCATTCTAGGTGTAACTAATTCATTAAATTTGCCCTCATCGCTTCAGCAATATCTTCCAGCTAACATTAAGGTAACACCTGTATTTGAAGGAACTGACATAAACGGTGATCCTGTTTATGACTATACGATACTTCTTAACAAGGAAGTGTTCCCATATTATCAAAAAAAGATTGTCATAACTGATGAAACTCCTAATATAACAGATATACAGAATAAGATTTTCAAGATTGAGGTGACTGTTTACTGGACTGTTGGTGGACACATAGACCCGAGCTTACCAGGACAAATAATTGGTGGAACAACTAAACATATTACCCTGACGACTAAGAAGAGTGCTGGACAATGAAGATAACTGTGAGAGATGTAACCAAATGAATGTTAAAAAGGGTTTTACTCTTATTGAACTGGTCGTAGCAATGGCAATATTTTTTATTATTATTGCTGTTGCATTTACCTCTATTTCAAGATTTTACCTTGTGCGAACGTTCTACGACCAGCAGATGGACTTACAGCAAAATTTCCTTTATGCAATGGACAAATTATCCGATGATTTAAGACAAGCAACACTTGGTGGCGCTTCTACAATCAAAAAACCTGAAGATAAGGCAATGGAAGAAACACTGGAGTTTTATGGCAGCGACGGGGATCTTATAACTTATGATTTGGAGAGCAAAGATGGTGGAAAAACATCTGCAATTTATAGAAAAGACAATGTTACAACTCAGCCCATTACTGAAGATATGCACCAGCTTGTAAAACTTTATTTTATAAGACAGGGAGGGAGAATAATAGCAATTATTGTGGGCAAAGCCACGTATATGGGCACAACAAACACTGTTTCATTCACCTCCCTCATATATTCAAGAAATTACCTTCCAGGAGGTTAACATGAATTTAAAAAGACGAAGAGGATTTGCCCTTATCTGGGTTGTTTTGATTGGGGCATTGATATTTGTGGGAATCGTGAGCCTCACCTTGAGAATTGTCCCTGAAAATATGATTACGATTGCGCGAACTCATACCCAAAGAGCGCTTTCCGTAGCAGAGGAAGGAACATCTCAGGTTTTATTTGACCTGCGCAATTTTGGCACTAGCACTGATCCGAATTATATAAATGAATTTGACCCAAATTCTGGTTCTACACATTATCTGGCTTCAGGGGACATAATAAGTTTAATAATAAATGCATCGAGTGTAGCGAAAGGTGAGCATATTACAAATCCCAGTCCTCCATCAGATGAAAGTTTTGAAACTAGCTATCAGGCGAAGATAAATGTCATCAGCAATGATACTACAAATAAAGTTCTCGATGTTGATTTATATACTCTCGGGTCGGTAACATATAGGGCAAACGGGAACGTGCTGGCAAGACAAGCCATTAAAATAAGTTTTGAAGTTAATTATAATATAGTCACTAAT
>JAPLEC010000042.1 GCA_026391515.1 Bacteroidia bacterium
TATAGTTCTCCAAAATCAATGGTAGGTCATCCTGGGGAATAAATTTACCTCTACTATCATGTCCACACCACTTAGCTTCAGCCATATAAATAGAATTATTTGCTTGATTATTAGTGCCATTTTTTGTAAAAAGTATGAGACAAGCTTTTGTATGAGTACCTCCTTTCCCTGAGGTCTTAAAAAAATCCTCTGGCATACCGATAACTGCATTAAAATTACCTTTACTTCGCATATAATTTACTACATAACTATAAGATTTGCTAGTAATTAGACTTTCAGGCACAACCATCCCCAACCTTCCACCATCTTTAAGTAAATCTATACACCGTTCAACAAATAAAACCTGTGGAGGAACATTTGCCTGTAATTTACCATTTTTTATAAATGAGTCATTTTGAGAATCATATTTCCAATCAAAGCCAAGAGTGAATTTTTTCTGTACTTCTTTTGAAGTCGCAACAATATTTTTCCCAAAAGGTGGATTTGTAAGAACAACATCGTAAACTCCTTCCTTCTTGAATTTTAAAGTTTTATTATTCTCATCAACCCAAGCTAGTGAATCACCACAAATTATCTTTGATTCTGATAAACTTAATAAAGCAATTCTTGTTGCTGCTAGTTTGGCGAGATATGAATCTTTCTCTATTCCATGAATATTGTCAATAAAATCTTTGTGAGGAATGTTCTGTTTTGAAAAATACTGAACACATGAGCTAAGAAAGCCACCAGCCCCAGCAGCTGGATCAATAATTTTTTCTTTAGATTGTGGGTTCACAATGGATATTAAAAACTCAACCCCGTTTTGAGGTGTAAAAAATTGACCTTCTTCTTCTCTGACACCAGTACTTATAAAAACCTCATATAAATCGCCAAAAGGATCTCGCTTTAAATTTTTAAAATCAATTTTGCTTAATTCATTATCAACAAACAAAATACTTACTGGATCCAATTGAATTTCTTCTGCTTTGTCAAATATATAAGGGAGTAAGTTTTTAAGTTCAGAGAACACCTCACGATATTTCTTGGATAAATTAATTCCATCACCACCATTTGATATATTAACAAGGTGAGTCTCAATGTAGTGCTTGCAAAATAAACATTTTACTACTTCCTCTAGCAGAATTCTATCTCGTGTTGCACCAATGAATCTACCAGCTAGATAGTTCTTGATCTGACGAAAAATATCTTTTTGTGTTTGCTCAGTAAATAAAGAAGTCTGAACGGCAATCTGTTTTTTCATAATCTGTAATTAAAATATTTAATTTCACATTCTGTTATACAAATTTATAAAAACATTTTCTGAAAAACTAATATAAAATCCCTTTGCAAACATATTTAAAAGCCCCACTAGCTGATGCGCTTCCAAAGCTTTTAAAAGAGCTAGCAAAAATCAATATCATGACTTTTAACTACTATACAAGACATTTTCCTACACTATGATAAATAATAAAGCATTAGCTCTAACACGGACAATGCTAAAATTAATAGGTTTGTCACAGTTTTTGCAAACTGTTCCTACTTTCAAGATAATTAGTAACAGTTAATAAACCCGGACCGCATAAGTGTACATAATACACTTATTCTTGATAAGAACATAAATAACACTTAATCAGCATTGTACCCCTGACGATGCTGCGCATGTTAGGGCCTTCGGCACGATACTCATATAGCTCAGAAAACCTGTGCCGGGACTCCTGACGCTCACCTCGTTCGGTCAGGACAGGTGCAAAAACTTCGCTATCCGCCAGCTGGCGGAACGTTTACACACTTTATTGGCGGGCCGTTATAACTTATCGTACTAGTATTCAGTATCTTTCAAAAGAGAATTTCAGGACAAATCCTGAATGTATTTGACTTCAAAAAAGAAAAATAAAAGTGTAAATTAGGAATCACTGGGAAAACAGTGCAACACCAAAAACAGACAGGACTAAATTAAGTAAAACACTATCATGTCAAAAGCAGCAGCTAACACAGGATTAGGGCCAATAGCAGTTGTTGCTATTGAGCAATATTTTCCTGAGGAGCAGCGCATCATCGAAGATAAACTGGCTTTTCAAATACTACCATTGGGCATGAGGATCTTTGTAAGGATGATGAAACCTGATCTGATCAGAGCGTGGATGATCAGATCAAGTGAGAAGGATGCTCCCGGTTTATGGGGTGCTATGATTTGCAGAAAACGGTACATTGGCGAAAAGCTGATTGAGTCGGTCAGTCAGATTAACTCGGTTGTAAATCTGGGTTCAGGCTTTGATACCATGGCATATCGACTGTCAGCTTTGTCTGACATGCCGGTCTGGGAAGCAGATCAGCATAGAAATATGCATCTTAAACAAGCCCGGTTATGTAAGCTATTCGGAGCGATTCCATCTCATGTCAGGCTTGTTTCGATTGACTTCGACCGCGAAGAGTTAGATACAGCATTAAAATTACAGGGCTACTCCCTTGACAAACGGACATTTTTCATTTTGGAGGCTATCACACAGTATCTGACAGAAACAGGAATAAAGAAAACCTTTGACTTTCTTGCCAGAGCAGCTAGTGGCAGCCATCTGGCTTTCTCCTATGTGCGTAAAGATTTTATCAATGGTAAAAATATGTATAGCTGGGAGAAAGGATACAAAAAATATGTAGTAAAAGATAAGCTCTGGCATTTCGGAATGGATCCGGAAGATTGGCCTGGCTTTCTCAGGGAGTATGGCTGGATGGTAGTCGAGGACATTGGATACAAGGAATTGACTGAAAGATATATTACACCGACCGGCCGCATACTTGACTCAACACCTCTTGAGCGGATTGTATATGCTAAAAAGTTATAAGCACTCTGTAATACAAACAATTAAATGAATAAGTAATATGATAGCTATAGGAAATACACCATTAATTAAACTGGAACGGCTCTCAGAACCTGGTTGTGCTGAAATATATGTAAAGTGCGAAGGTGCAAATCCTACCGGAAGCATGAAAGACCGGATGGCATTCTCGATGATCGAGGGTGCTGAAAAAAGAGGCGAGCTCAAACCCGGAGGAACAGTAGTTGAATATACCGGGGGAAGCACAGGGAGCTCTCTTGCAATGGTATGTGCCGTAAAAGGGTATCATGCTCACTTTGTATCTTCAGATGCCTTCGCAGAAGAAAAACTGCAGACGATGCGGGCATTTGGTGCTGATCTGGATATTATTCCCAGTGAAAATGGCTTAATAACGGCAAAACTCATTGGCTCTTTGGTAATCAGAGCGAGAGAGCTAAGTAAAAAACCAAATACTTTCTGGACTGACCAGTTCAATAATATCGATAACAGGAATGCTTATCACGACATGGCCAGAGAGATCCTGGATGTCCTCGGTTATGACATTGATGAATTTATTGCCGGGGTCGGAACAGGAGGTTGTTTCTCAGGAAATGCGGAAATATTCAAAGACGAAGTACCTGGCATCCGGTGCATTGCTGTTGAACCATTAAATGTTCGTTCGCTTTCAGGCGGTGATACATCGGGAACTCATAAGCTGGAAGGAATAGGAGCAGGATTTGTGCCGTCTATTTGCAGACTGGATCTGGCAGATGAAATTATTCCGGTATCGGACGAAGATGCTTATGAAACTGCAAGGAATCTGGCAAAACTGGAAGGGATATTCGGAGGAACAACATCCGGAGCCAATGTATGGGCTGCAATTCAAAGATCAAGGGTAATCGGATCGGGAAAGAAAATAGTTACAATTATTTGTGACTCAGGACTTAAATATCTTAATGGGGATTTATACAGGTAAAATCCGGCTACCGGTTGCCGGCGACCGGTCTTACTTTTTTTATTGTCGGACTGCTGAAAGTAACAATAAACCTTCCTTACTGACCCTGCATATTCGATAAATTTCTTGAAACAGAATTCAGAAATTACGAAATCAGCTCTTGACAAGTGAAGATAGATTTCATAACTTAGCTAATAATTGATTAGAAATTTGCTTATAGAACCGTTTTAACAATTAAGAAACCTAATCTAACTAAATTATGAAAAACCTCTTCTTCCTTCTGTTTATCTTTGTTTTAGCTTCTTGCAATACTCAAACAAAGAACCAAGTTAACTACGGATCAAACCCAACCGCTGGCAATTATATCGATGTAAATGACATTAAAGTTTATTATGAGATTTATGGAGAAGGAGAACCTTTGTTGTTAATGCATGGTGGTAGCGGTTCTATAGAAAATTTTGTTTTTCAGATTTCTGAATTATCAAAACATTTTAAAGTTATTGCTGTTGACAGCCGTGCACAGGGAAGAACTACTGATTCCGACAAAGAGATCACATATGCTCTGATGGCTTCAGATATGGCTGCTCTTATTGATAAATTAAAACTTGGAAGTGTAAATGTTTTGGGATGGAGCGATGGTGGAAATAATGGGCTCGAATTAGCTTATGCTTACCCTGATAAAGTTAAGAAGCTTATTGCTTGCGGTGCTGATTATACTCATGAAAACTATATGGCTAAGGATGATAGTGCCGTTATGGATTCAAATGATCCAATTATCATTCAAACTAAACCGTTCCTGGAAAAATATTTCAACGATCCCGAAAAGCTCAGTCCAAATCCGGAAAAACTTCCAGTCATAAAAACGAAACTCTCTTATTTATGGGATAATTACCCAAATTTCACTCTTGAGCAACTTAAAACGATTAAAATACCTACCTTGATTACTTTGTATTGTTCCTGGTGCCTCTCATCTGGTTCTTATTGAACAACCTGATCAAATGAATAAGATAATCCTTAATTTTTTAGAAACACCTTTCAGGAAAATCAACAATTATTATTTTTTCAAATTGTTTTTCAATTCAAAGGGGAATGAGAAATAACAGATTATTTAATCGAAGCCATTGAAAATAAGTACCTTTACAAGAAGTTCTTATCAAAATTAACCGAAATAAAAGTGAGTACTAATAGAACAATAATTGGTTTAGAATCCAAGATCGTTTGTGCATTGAAGGCAGGCAAAGAAAACCTGAGAAAACTATCTTTTTTTGCTATAACCGGCCTTCTTTTCTTATTACTGTCAGAGAACTGTTCTGCACAGCTTAACGGTGCAGTAAAAAGAGGCGATTTTAAAGAGGTGGAAAAACTCATCGCTGCCGGTGCTGATGTGAATAAAACAGTAAACGGGGCAACTCCCTTATACTGGGCAGTGTATAGAAATAATCTTAAAATAGTTGTCTACCTTCTGGATAATGGTGCTGATATTAATAAAGGTGTGGCATATGCCAATAAACCTTCTGGTTGGAATCCCATACACCTTGCAGTTAATCAAGGATATGCAGAAATGGTAAAACTTTTAATAGAAAGAGGAGCAGATATTAACGTAATTGATATTCAGGGTTATACTCCTTTGGAAATTGCTGAAGCAAAAAATGTCGTTGATCCGCATAAGAGTACTTCACAACGAGTTATTTATCAACCTATAGTTGATTTGCTTAAAGATGAACTAGAAAAACAGTCTAAAAATCTTGCTGTAAATGAAGAAAAGACAATCCCTGTAGTTGCTGAAAATAAGATAAAGGCCACTCCATCTGATGTAGATATTGATATCCCTGTGAATGGCTCAATAAAGCCTAATGCTTATGCTCTGATTATCGGGAACGAAGATTACAGCTCTTTCCAGACCGGGCTCAGCACTGAGGTGAACGTTGATTATGCCATAAATGATGCCAGGGTATTTAAAGATTACTGTGCCAAAACACTGGGCATACCCGAGAAGCAAATAAAGCTTTTAACAAATGCAACTTATGGTCAGATGAGCCAGGGTATTGCATGGCTAAGCAATCTGGCAAAAATAGACAACGGTAAGGCAGAATTATTTTTTTATTATTCGGGTCATGGATTGCCAGATGAACAAACCAAAGAATCATATTTAATGCCTGTTGATATTAGTGGTACCAATATTACACAAGCAATCAAGCTTGCAGATGTTTACAGCAGGCTGAACGAATTTCCATCAAAAAAAGTATCTGTATTTCTGGATGCATGCTTTAGCGGTGGTGCCAGGAATCAGGGATTAATTTCGATGAGAGGTGTAAGGATTGCACCAAAAGAGAATGATGTAACAGGTAATATAGTTGTGTTCTCATCAAGTACAGGAGAGGAATCATCAGGAGCTTACAAAGAAAAACAGCATGGCTATATGACATATTTTCTGCTGAAAAAATTACAGGAATCAAAAGGGAATGTTTCATACAAGGAGCTTGCAGATTATATATTGGAAAATGTAAAAAAGGAAACTGCATTGGATGGTAAAATCCAGACTCCACAATTAAATTATAGTCCTGGTGTCGAAAATGTCTGGGCGGACTGGGAAATAAGATAGCAGTATTAACTGACTGAAAATCATTGAATTAATCCAAATCCAAAAAAGAAGGATTCCAAGTTTTAAAATCAAACAGCTATG
>JAPLEC010000331.1 GCA_026391515.1 Bacteroidia bacterium
ATCCGTCAATTATAGGCCACGACATACCAATACCCCGGCCTGATGGCAGTTTATCGGCATCTATCTTTCGCAATTCTGCAATGGATGTAAATCCACCCGATTTCACATAAGATTCCCCTGCGCTTTCAGCATCATGAAGGCGTTTTAAATTCTCACCAGGATATGTTGTGGGACGCGGTGATCCGAATGAACCGCCGCTTTGAGAAATAGCGCCATGGAATAGTCCTCTTGCAAGGGGTGATGCGCATAACATGCTTATGGCGATTCCTCCTGCCGATTCACCAAAATTCGTCACCTTATCGGGATCGCCACCGAATGAAGAGATATTCTTCTTCACCCACTGGAGGCCGGCAATCATATCAAGAAGACCGTAATTTCCGGAAACATGATTCGGGCTTTCCGCGCTCAGTTCCGGGTGTGCCAAAAATCCAAGCTGCCCGACGCGATAAGCAATGCTGACCAGCACCACGCCCTTTCTGGCGAGATTCTCTCCGCTGTAGTTGCGTTCAGATGTAGCTCCTGCTCCGAATCCGCCACCATAGATCCATACAAGCACAGGAATACGGTCCCGTGGGGAGTTTGCCGGTGTCCAGATATTCAGATAGAGGCAATCCTCGCTTTTACCTGAAGGAGGATTACCGCCCTGTATCGGGCCCGGAGCAAACTTATCTGCCTGCCTGACACCATCCCAGCTGGCAGCAGGTTGCGGGGCACGCCACCGGAGGTCTCCGACAGGCGAAGCGGCGAACGGAATGCCTTTGTAAACGGACAATCCGTCTTCATATGTTCCCTGTAATAATCCCTGTTCCACCTTAACAGGCGCTGGCTGCTGAGCCAGGCCATAACCAGCTACGAATATTAAAAAGATCGTAATTAATAAGGTTAATTTTTTCATATAAAAGATTATTTAGTCTTTGTGATCTTATAACCCATTACAGACAGCATCTTTTCAGCATATCGTTTACCCAGCATCCTGTAACCTTCAGCATTAAAATGCAGATTATCACGTGAATCGATACAGCCACTTGAAGAAATTACATACGAATTCGGGATTGTTTGTGGCAGGGTGGCAATAATTGAGTTCATACCTGCACAAACGCCTCCCTGATCGGCGTGTACAACTTCACCGGCAAGAAGAGGAACCTTC
Organism: Bacteroidia bacterium; assembly: GCA_026391515.1. Classification (GTDB taxonomy): domain Bacteria; phylum Bacteroidota; class Bacteroidia; order Bacteroidales; family VadinHA17; genus LD21. The sequence goes on from JAPLEC010000331.1 coordinate 1,148, forward strand.
TTAGGACTTAGGTGCAGATCTTTCATCAGATTGTCATACACAACTTTCACTTTTTTTGTCCAAAGCGTATCATTTGTATTCGACTCTCCCTGATGTAACAAAATTCCCTTAATAACACCATCTTTCCGGGCTAATTTTGCCATCTCGACAAGACGAGCATAGGGATTTCCTCCGTATTCCTTGATAATATTGATCATCCACGATGGAGCCGTTGAAGCATACGACTGGTAGTTATCTTTATCAAACAGTTCAATTTTGCAACCGGCTACAGAAACATTAATAACACCTATTCTCACCTTCTTAGGCAGGTTGGCAACCATAGTTCTTCCAAAATAATCGGCAGGGGTCAGACCAGTTCTGCATCGACACAATGGAGGAACAGCCGCGTACCAATTGCCTTTTTTTCTTCCCAGGTTAGGGCAATCAACAGCTTCCAAAACCAGAAATCGATTATCAACTGTTGTGTCCTGCCCTTCAATTCTCGCATTGCCTTCCATATTTGATTGTCCAAAGCACAGGAATATGTAAAAATTCTTATCCTTCGAAAAGGCATTACTATTTAATAAGATAAATGCGACAAATACGAGTAATCCGGGTTTCATTTTCATATTATTCAGGTTTAAATTTTATAACTACTATTAACAGAAATAAAAAAACTCAAACGTACTGAGATTCTGATTTTAAAAAATCCATAATACTTCAAGTTTACTGAATCGTCATTAGTGTCAATTTCAGGTCCTTCGCATCTGAGCTATTTCCATACCACACTTCATAGTCACCCGGAGTTACAGCCATTTTACCACTCGTCCGGTCGAAGAACTCGAATGAAGAAGAAGGCAGGTTAACAACTGCCTGACCCGATTTTCCGGCAGACAATTCAATCCTCTTGAATCCCTTCAACGTTTTAAGAGGTCCGTCCGTATCATTTGCTTTATGTACATAAACCTGAATGGTTTCCGTTCCTGCCCGTTTCCCTGTATTTGATACAGGAATAGTAAGTTCAATGTTTCCTTTTTTGCTGATCTTATTGCTAGAGATCTGTGCAGTCCCGATTGAGAAAGTTGTATAGCTCAGTCCAAAACCAAAGGGGAATAGTGGATCAGACATATAACGATAAGTCCGGCCTCTCATTGAATAATTTTCGAAATCGGGCAATTGTTTCGAGTTCCTGTAGAAAGTGACAGGTAGTTTACCCGATGGATTAAAATCGCCAAAGAGTACATCGGCCACAGCCTGACCGCCGGATTCTCCTCCATACCATGCCTGGAGGATAGCATCGCAACTTTCGGTTTCTGGTAATAAAGCAATGGCAGAGCCGGAACAGTTCACGAAAATTACCTTCTTCCCGGATTGTTTCAAAGCTTTTAAGCAATTACGCTGAACCAATGGAAGTTCAATATCCGTGCGGTCGCCGCCCCTGAAACCAGGATATGATACCGGCATTTCCTCTCCCTCGAGCTGTGTAGAAAGTCCGCCAACAAATACTACAACATCAGTTCCCTGAAGTTTCTTTAAAAGGTCGGTATAATCTGCATCAACTTCTTTGCCGAAATTAAACTCGAGGTTTGCCTGCCAATCGTTCAACTGGGCATAGCGGATTTCAATTTTATATTTCTTTCCGCTCTCTACCTTGAATGGATGTCTTGACGGAAGTGTCCGCCAATTATCATACTTTGTGACAGATTCTCCATTTACCAGCAATTCAAAGTGTCCGGTAGCTCCACACTTGAATACAATCTCTTCATTTTGAGATGCCACGAACTCAGATTCAAATTTAGCCGAAAAACCTTCCAGCCGAACCCCTGGTGCAAATTCGTGCTGCCCGGCTACGGTTAATTTTATCGGGTCTGCAATCTGTTGTGTGGCAACAATATTGCCTTTAAGGTCTATATTATTCCAGTAAGTGGCTTTAAACCCTTTTTTGCCGTCAATCGAACATTTCGAAAAATAGCTTTCGGTCACTTTATCTTCAACCAGATCGCATCCTTTGTCATATATAAGCCTATGGGCCGAAAGTTTAGAAGTAATACCGTCGAGAACAGTTATTGTCCTTACCGGAGTTCCGTTATAATTTCCCCATAACATGGGTTTATCGTTGGCATTTGGGCCAATTACAGCTATTTTCTTGTTCGATTTCTTTAAGGGAAGGATGTTATTTTTATTCTGAAGAAGTGTCATTGATTCAAGTGCCATATCTAAAGCAAGTTTTCTATGCTCATCGTTATTTACAACTGTTACTGGAATTTTAGCCCATGGCACCAAAGCATCATCATCCATTTCGCCAAGGTCGAAACGGCCAGTCAATACCCGTAACAAATGCTTGTTTATTTCTTCTTCTGTTATCAACCCTTTTGAAACAGCATCGGGTAATTTTCTAAAATTATGGTCAATCCATTGGCACTCAACATCGGTTCCTGCCAAAACACCTTTGGAAGCAGCATGGATTGCATCTGATGAAACTTTATGGCTTGTATAAAAATCGGCTATAGCTCCGCAATCGGAAACGACCATATACTTGAATTCCCATTCATCTCTTAAAATCTTTTGAAGCAATCGTGAATTTCCGCAGCATGGCTCATCATCCAAACGCTGATAGGCGCACATCACCTCGCGGACATCGGCTTCCTGAACCAATGCCTTAAATGCGGGAAGATAGGTTTCCCATAAATCACGGGGGTCAACATTGTTGAGGTTAATTTCATGACGGCTCCATTCCGGTCCAGAGTGTACTGCAAAATGTTTTGCACAAGCCAGAAGCTTTTTATATTTTGAATCGGAAGGTCCCTGCAATCCTTTTACCACAGATATTCCCATCCGCGACATCAAGTAAGGATCTTCGCCATATGTTTCCTGACCTCGTCCCCACCGTGGATCGCGGAATATGTTAACATTGGGTGTCCAAACTGAAAGACTTAGGAACCGCTTGTTTTCTTGTCCTTTTTGTTTTGCCTCGTTATACCTGGCGCGTGTTTCGTCAGAAGTAGCGTTAAAAATACGATATACCAATTGGTCATCAAATGAGGCAGCCATACCGACAGGTTCTGGAAAAACAGTAACATTGCTATTATTGGCGAGGCCATGCAATGCTTCGCTCCACCAGTTGAATTTTTTTATGCCCAGGCGCGGTATGGCATCCGACACATCGCACATCAGGGTTGCTTTTTCGCTTAATGTTAAACGGGTTATCAGATCTTTGGCCCTTTCTTCAGAGCTTAAACCAGGATTTTGAAAGGGATATTGCTGTCCCCAAAGGCTTGATGTCAGAATTAACCCCAGGGTAATAAATAAAGTTTTCTTCATTATAATTGTATTAAAAATGTCTGCAATGAATTTAGATGAATATTTTTATTGTTAATATAAAGATTAAGTGGGTACTTTCAAATGCTTTTATTCTTTATGCTGCACTGCCAATGAGTCGTGATAAGAACGGTATTGTGTGTTTGTCAAGGACATCCAATACATCATATATCTTGCATCGTGGATCTTATAAAAAGGTTCAAGCACAACTTTAATCGGGTTGATCATTTTCAACCCGGGAGCGGTAAATGTCAGTGGCTTATCTTTTATCGGCACCAGTTCATCAGTGATTTTAGAAATGTCATCTTCAATTATTATAGGCGCTTTGTCAACAGGGAGTTTTTGACCGCCAGGAATTTGACCCCACCTGCCATCATCTGCTATCAAACCTTTTAAATCCTCCGTTCCGGTTTTTGCACCAAGCAGGATCGGACCATGCATAATGGCAATATAGGAAGGCACGTTTGGAAAATGCTCAATTGAATTTTGCATTGGTAGTAAAACCTGAACCACATCTCCTGCTTTCCATAACCGGTCAACAGCAATATAAGATGACGGATGAGATTTGTATGATACAGCTTTGCCATTGACAATGATCTTTAAGGCAGCGTCTTTCACCCATGATGGATATCGGATCATTAAATTAAAATGTGAGGACCCTTCAGTCACTGTCAGTTTAGTCTTCTCTTCATCGGGGAATATTGTTTCCTGTTTAATTTTTATTCCTTTTTCCTTCCAGTTTAATTCTGATGCGATAAAGAGGTTTAAATACAATGAATCATTATTATGAGTATAAATAAACTGATTGTATTTCCCGTGGTTTTCCATACCGGTGCCTACGCAACACCACATTGCTTCATTAGGGGCAGAATACACCCTGTAATGACGCGGGCGGGCCGGAGTAAAATAGACATAACCACCGTGTTCGGGATGCTGGGTTGACAAAATATGGTTATATAAAGTTCTTTCGTAGTAATCTGCATATTTTGCTGATGGATCAGTTCTGAAAAGATCTTCCGTCAGTTTAAGCATATTATATGAATTGCACGATTCAGGGCCCTCTACATCATTTATAAAATCAATACATGAAGAAGGGCTTGGGAAAAACTCTCTTCTGCTGTTCCCTCCGAATGCAAGCGATCGTTTTCCAGTCACAGTTTCCCAGAAGAAACTACCTGCCTCTGTAAAATATTTATCATGTGTAAGTTCGGCAATTCTTTGAAAACCAATGGCTTTTGGGATCTGTGTATTAGCATGTTTATTATCAAGATTATCATTATCAGCCGCCATTGCATCCAGTAACATTCTGTGTGAGAATCGTTTAGCAGCAACCAGATATTTCACATCACCTGTTATCTGGTATGCGTCAGCGAAAATTTCATTAATACCGCCATGTTCTGCATCGAGCATCGATTGCATCTGTTCATCTGTCAGCGCAGATGTGATGTTTATACCCCAATCACAGAATTTCAGAAATATCGTTCTGGAGTCATTATTTCCTGTATATAACCAGGCATCTCTTAACCCTGCATACATTTTATGGATATTATAACATGGAGCCCATGCTGAACGATACGCTCTGAAATCTCCTTTTTGTAAAGTACTCCATATCGCTTTACTGTTCGGCATCCCGCCGGCATATCCCTTGCCCCAGTCAATATTATTTATTTCGTTTGCTTCCTGGCATGCTTTGAGTTCTGAGATCATATAATCCATTCGCCTTTTACATTCAGCATTACCGGTAGCAGCATAATTCATTGCCATTGCCGTTAAATAATGGCCACCAACATGACCATCCAGTCCTTCCCAGTTTGGAAACCCTGAGGCTTTTGCCGGCAAACCGGCTTCTTTCCGGAAAGGAGCAAGTATCCTGTCTACATCATATTTTAGAAGTGTCTGAATATTCAGATCACGGGCATGTTTGAAAGGTCCCTCCAGTAAAACAACATCCTTTAATTGAAACTCATTTGGATAAAGTTTGTCCTGTGCCTTAATTTTGCTGCAAGCCAGGAAAATACAGCATAGTACAAGAAAAACAAGTTTAATTTTCGACATAGTGAATTATTTTACTCCTTATGAAATTCTACTTGAAAAGAAGTTGGGCAAAATTATAAAGGTTGTTCCTCCAGACCGGCCAGGCGTGTCCTCCGGGATAATCGTTATAAGTATACTTAAGTTTCATTTCATCAAACCTGGAAATCATTGCCTGACAATTATTATATGCTATATCTTCCTTACCGCCTATCCCTATCCAAATTAGTTTTAAGTTGTTTTTGATTTTATCGAGATTGTTATTCATAATATCATATTGTTTATTGGCAAGATCGCTCTGCGCAGGCATTATCCAGCCGGAGCTGAAAATACCGAGATATGAAAATAAATCAGTATTATTCATTCCCACATATAGAGTCTGGATACCACCCATTGACAAACCGGCAAGCGCCCGGGTCCCGGTACCGGTTTCTGCACGGTAGTTTTTCTCGACAAAGGGAATGATGCATTGTTTCAGTTCTCTTTCAAACATTCTGAGCGTATTTTCGCCAAAACCCTGTCCGCTGACATTTCCATCAGGCATTACAATAAGCATGGGTTTTGCCTTATTTTCCGCGATGAGATTATCGAGGATCAGATCCGTTTTACCCTGGGTCGCCCATCCTCTTTCATCTTCGCCGCCGCCATGTAAAATATATAATACAGGATATTTTCCGCTTATATTGACATCATAGCCGGCAGGTTTATAGATGTAAAACTGACGCCATGCATTAAAGACAGTGGAAAAATAACGTTTAATAGAGATCTCCCCGTGAGGTACATCTTTTTCTGCATAATAGCCATCTCCTTTGAAGGGCACCTCAATACCGCTGGCCATTCTGCCCATTCCGTAAAATGTTTCACTGGCAGGGTCCGCCAGGGCTAATCCATCGACCAGCAGGGAATAGTAATGAAATCCTTCAGTCAGCGAATCTGTTGTCACTTCCCATATTCCTTCCTTATTTTTTACCAGGTCGTATTTTTTTGCCAGATCGAGCTGAACCTTTTGTGCATCAGGTGCTTTGACACGAAAGATAGCACGGCTGTCAGGTAAAATCTGCGGATATTTTGCCCCCCTTACATTGGTTGATGCCGGTATCCCGACAAGACTGTACTTGTTGAATTTTGATACATCCACGGGCTTGAAAATGAGCTGCGAGAACATGTATAAGGAATTTTTCCAGACTTTAAAATCATGCACTCCGGGTTCTATATAATAAATATGAGGAACATCGTTTGCATTGAGATAGTCATGTGTCCGCTGGCTGAATGTTATCAGGCCGTCGTTATCACCACAGGAGATCCAGAGCAACTTCAGCTTTTTTCTGGCTTCTTCCGGGTCAGGCAACAGTTGATCAGGAGGTTTTGTATTCGGAGCAGAAGAGAACCCTCCGATCCAGGCGAACCGGTCGAGGTTACCCAGGCCGAAATTAAGGGATTGTCCCCCACCCATCGACAAACCTGCTATGGCACGGTGCTCCCGGTCTTTAATTACCGGATACTTTTTCTCGATAAAGGGAATGAGATCGTTAAGAAGGTCCTTCTCGAACGTCGTAAATGCCTGCACTCTGTCGGGCGCCATGGTATTTATCGGGCGATCATCTTTTATGGCCCTGCCATTAGGCATAACCACAATCATCGGCTCAACCTTTTTATCTGCATATAAATTATCCAGGATAACCTGTGGCTGTCCTCCTTTGAGCCATTCTTTTTCGTCACCGCCGATACCATGCAGAAGGTATAATACGGGATACTTTTTACTTTTTGAATAATCAGGCGGGGTATAGATGATAGCCCTGCGGTTTGTACCGACTGTTTTTGAGGCATAGATGACGGTATCAATTTTACCATGCGGAATTCCTGTACGGAGTATATCATATCCTGCAGGAGCATGGTTTTCGACATCCTGTGAGAAAGAAGGATAGTTAAATGCAATTAATAATGTTATGAGAGCGATCGGCTTTTTCATGATGGTTTCAGTATTTGGTTTATTGGTTTAAATGAATTATTGCGCTACAGGAATAGGCTGTGCTGCGGGTAAATATCCGGCAGGTTTGCCGAAAACGGTAAACTCCAGGATTCCCAATGGGGTGGTCCTAGGCCAGTTTGTCAAAGTCAGCCGGACAAAACGGCATTTTACAGGAGGAATCTCCTCAAAGATGGTATTTCGCGAAACGGTGTTCTTTGTCTGATCAAGGGCTGTAACGTATGTCTTGCCATCCATTGACACTTCAATCCTATATTGATATGTGAAGGTTGAAGGCTGTGCCGGAGCTGCCGTCGCTGTTGCTGCTGTTGCAGTTGTTGCTGCTGAAGGCCTGCCGAAGCCGCGTCTACCGCCGTTAAACATCAGGCGGGCACCGTCAATGGTGAAGAGTTGCACCACATCAAAACGTGTGGCAGGAGAGAGCTCAATAGTAAGAGATGGGAGGGAATCGGTTGGTGCGGATTCCCACCAGGTGCCGCTGGAGTTATCCACGGCATAGGCCGCATCTCTGCCCGGCTGCTGCGAGGAGACCCGTGAAAGCGCATTCATGGCATTGACCTTGTTGATGGTCACAGGTATCGATCCGCTGTTGCCTTTTGACGGATCTTTGATAACTCCGGGAGCCCATTGCGGTGAATCCGTGACCGTCACCTTCATATGGCCGTCTTTATCGAAGATGACGCGATCCATTCCGATACGCCGTCCGCCGGGAGGGTTCGAGAGAACGATTGTATAGAACTGCCAGAGTTGCCCGTCGGGTCCTTCAACGACACAGCCATGAGACGGACCGGTGACAAGACCTTCGGGTTTACGAAGCAACGGATTATTGGATGCATAAGTGAACGGCCCCATGGGCAATTTTGCGGTGTAGTATCCCTCAGCGTAGGTTTTCCACTGGGTCCCGGAAGCCGAGTATTGCAGATAGTATACGCCTTTATGTTTTTGCATCCATGGGCCTTCAACCCATGCAACATCAGTATACTCGTTCATCTCACCATAACGTTCCCAGATGTGGTCGCTGTTGAATCCGAAGAGATGTTTGACCGGACCGGCGAATCTACTAAGGTCGTTCGAATCAAGAGGCACAACATAGATACCACTTACACCTCGCCCCGGGTAATAGAGATATGGCTTGTTGTCGTCGTCGATAAAGATATCCACATCGAAAGCGCCATTCCAGCCTCCATTTACATCGGGGGTATTCTTCCAATCTCCAATGCTGGTATAGGGTCCTAACGGGTTGTCAGCTTTGAAGACAGGGCCGTCATTGCCGCACATGTAGAAGCTGCCGTTGTATTTCACAACATGTGGTGCAACAGGAACGTTCTCAACGCGCTGGAAAACCAGTTAAGCATATCGTCAGAGATCCATGCGCCACCACCCGTACAGAACATGTAGTACTTGCCTTTCTCCAGTATGACCGTGACATCGCCCGACGCATTACCGCCTGGCCCTATAATCATGGGCAAAGGATTACAATAGCGTGCTGTTTTACCAGTCTCAGGGTTTTGTGCGCGAGTGGTTGAGGCAGCCGGAATACAAAATATTGCCCCGACAAGCAATAAACGGACGACAGATTTTTTATTCATCTGGATTCATTTTTCGTAGTGTACAATAAAAGAAAAATCACTTTGTGAAAAGTAATGGTGCGAACTGAAACAGGTCTCTTCTCCAGGTTAACCATTCATGAGCAGTGCCTGGGGATTCGTAATAGACATATTTTATTCCTGCTTTGTATAACATATTGCGAAACGCTCCAATTGCACCCGGGAATGGATTTGGCTCTTTCGTACCCATTCCGATCCATAGAAGCTTGATCTGCTTGTTTAGAGTATTCCCATCTTTGAAAATGCCGTTAAAAGCGGTTTGCGGATCGAGCTCAGCCGTGCTCAATCCATTCATGGTGCCGCTGAAAGCTCCGATGTAGGAGAACTTGTCAAGGTTATGAAAAGTAACCTGGCAGGTCTGATTGCCACCCATAGAGAGACCAGCCATCCCTCTGTGCTCGCGGTCCGCAACAGTTCGATAAGTGGCGTCAATCATTGGGATGATTTCTTTGATCATGACTTCTTCAAAGGCGGAGTTACCGCCGGCCCCTCCGACTGGAGCCCCTGTTCCCTGTGGCGGTGTTTGGGAGGGTTTTGATGCATAGCCATTATCTATGACAATAATCATCGGAACTGCCTTTTTTTCAGCGATAAGGTTGTCAAGAATAAGGTTAGTTTTACCCTGAACAGCCCATCCTGTCTCATCTTCACCCATGCCATGCTGAAGATACAGCACAGGATAGCGGATTGTGGTGTTCTTATCATAATCCGGCGGAGTATAAACGAAGCACCTACGCCATGCATTGGTGATACCGGAAAAATAAAGATTCTCCCTTACCTGGCCATGAGGAACATCTTTAAGAGCATAGAACTCCTGGTCTTTTGCAGGAATTTCTATACCGCTGCCCCAGCGGCTGGCGCCATAGAAGAACATGCTTCCCGGATCAGGAACCTGAGCGCCGTCGATATTGAGCTGGTAGTAGTGGAAACCTTCATCCTGCGGACGTGAATCGCCGGTCCAGACACCTTTGTCATCTTTAATGAGGTCATATCTGACACCACCAATGTCGAGCTGTACCTTCTGAGCCTGAGGCGCTGATATACTGGCCCGCACGCGACCTTCGGAATTGACCTGGGGATACTGCTTGCCTGGCTGGTTGGTGGATGCAGGCCTGAAGTCCTCAATGGCTGCAGGCTGATTCGTCTGAGCCAGACAGACTCCACCTGTTACCATGATTGCCGATAATAAGCTTAAATATCTGAATTTCATTTAATAACCTTCTTACATTATTTAATTGTCGTTATATTAAACTGAATGTATTTTGTTAATAATTCTTTCATTTAATAAACAGGAGCTGAGCGAGTTGATAGAGACTGCGCCGCCAGGTCTGGAACTCATGGCGGGTATTCTCAGAAATATACGAGACGGCATTAATGCCAGACTCTTTTAGTGCGGTGGCGGCATTCCTGACGCCAGTGGCATTTTCGAAGCTGCCGCAACTCAGAAATATGAGTTTAACCTTCGACTTATCTTTGATATCAGCAGGTGAGTAGGTGCCACCACTGAGGAGCGCATAGTGCGAAAACACATCAGGTCGGGCAAGCGTGATCGTCTTGGTTTCCATGCCACCCATCGAGAGACCAGCCATAGCACGATGAGGCTGATCGGCAAGTGTGCGGAAGTTGGCATCAATGTAAGGAATCAGTTCATCAATAAGAACTGTTTGAAATGGTTCAATCTTGAAATTTGCCATACCACCCATTTTGACATCGTTGGTCATACCATAGGTCATCACAATGATAAAGGGCTTGATTTTCCCTTCGGCGATCAG
>JAPLEC010000290.1 GCA_026391515.1 Bacteroidia bacterium
GAGAGGAAAGTTAAGGAGACAGGTTATACCATTATTGTTTTAAAAGTTTTTATAAACGATCGCGGATTAGCTAAAGCCGAAATAGCTGTTTCAAAGGGGAAGAAAGAGTATGACAAACGGCAGACTATCAAGAAGAAAGATGTCGAAAGAGAAATGGACAGAGCCAGAAAAAGGTAGATTTTTCAAATTCTTAAGATGATGCATTAAATATAACTTTCTCCTCCTTTTTAAAGGAGGAGTACCCTGACCGAAGTGTCAGGGGGAGGTGGTTTCAAAATGTCAGATTATTCTTAATTGTCTTAATGACAAAATCAGGATCCTGAAAAACAAATCTATTTTCAAATCTTAAAACTATGTATCCTTTATTTTCAAGTTCCTTATCTCTTTTTTCATCCCTTTGAATCTGTGCATAATCACCATGAGGATCACCATCGAGTTCAATTATTAATTTATCAGTTGAACAATAAAAATCAGCGATATAGTTCTCTATACTATGTTGTCTTCTGAATTTTTTGCCTGCTAATTGTTTATTCTTCAATATATTCCAAAGAGTCGCCTCTGCCGAGGTTGATCGATTCCTCAACCTTTTACGTATCGTTTTAAGTTCTATTCTATTTGAAGAGTATTTAGGATTGAAAAGAGTCATCAGGTAACCATTTAATTAGTGCTAATTATTCGAACCACCCTGTCCCGACTTTTCAGTCGGGACACCCCTCCTTTCCAAAGGAGGGGAAATGTTTACGTTATTGTCATAAAACTTTTTCCTTCTTTCCAAAGGAGGGGAAAGTACTATTATTAAACCATTGCATAAAAAGCAACGAGACTCTAACAAACCAAATTTCTTTATCCTCTTATCCAATTAGAAGTTCGGACTCAGGAGGTATCTTGAGTAGAATTTGACGATTGTATTAACAGCTTCTTTGGAGGTATCAACAATAGTGATTATATCAAGATCCCCTGGTGATATATTGTATCAACAATAGTGATTATATCAAGATCCCCTGGTGATATATTGTGCTCCTCAGCAAGCATTTCTTTCTTGATCCAGTCAATCAAACCTTTCCAGTATTTTTTCCCTACAAGAATGATGGGAAATTTCCCGGTTTTCCTGGTCTGGATAAGAGTGATGGCTTCAAAAAGCTCATCAAATGTTCCAAAGCCACCTGGCAGCACGATGAATCCTTGTGCATATTTCATGAACATAACCTTTCTTACAAAAAAATGGTCGAAGGTGATAAGCTTATCGGCATCAATGTATGAATTAGGCCTCTGTTCAAATGGAAGGTCTATATTAATACCGACTGATTTTCCATTGCCCCTCTTTGCTCCTTTATTTGCAGCTTCCATTATTCCCGGGCCGCCGCCTGTTATGATTCCATATCCTTTTTGTGTTAGTCTATAGGCAATATCTTCGGCAAGCCGATAATATTTATCATTATGGTGTGTTCTTGCCGAACCGAATATCGAAACACAGGGACCTATACGTGAAAGCTTTTCGAATCCTTCAACCAATTCGGATAATATTTTAAAGACTCTCCATGAATCAGTTGTATGGATCTCGTGCCATGTTTTTTCTTGAAAAGCTTCTTTAGTAAGGTCCGTTTGTGACGGTTTATCAAGTTTGCCCATCGGTAAAAGTTTTAGGATTTCAAATATAATTAATTTCTTAAGGCTTCAACTCTGGTTTCAGGAATATTCCTGTATAACTTTCAGCACATTCCGTTATTTTTTCCGGCGATCCTGAAAAAATAATATTCCCACCTTCTTTCCCACCTTCTTTGCCCAAATCCACAATATAATCAGCCATTTTAATGACATCCATATTATGCTCAATTACAATCACAGTATTTCCCCTGTCAACAAGCTTATTGAGGACATCAAGGAGTACCCTGACATCTTCAAAATGAAGTCCGGTAGTAGGTTCATCGAGGATATACAAAGTTTTTCCGGTATCGCGTCTTGCAAGTTCTGTCGCCAGCTTAACGCGCTGTGCTTCTCCTCCGGATAAAGTTGTTGATTGCTGGCCCAGTTTTATATAACCAAGTCCGACATCCTGTATTGTTTTGATTTTATGATAAATAGATGGAATATTTGCAAAGAAGTCAACTGCATTGTTCACAGTCATTTCGAGAACATCGCTGATAGACTGACCTTTGTACTTGACTTCAAGGGTCTCACGGTTATAACGTTTTCCGTTACATTCATTACAATGAACATACACATCGGGAAGAAAATTCATCTCAATTGTTTTCACACCTGCACCCTCGCAGCTTTCACAACGACCTCCTTTCACATTAAATGAAAACCTGCCGGCGTTGAATCCGCGAATCTTAGCTTCAGTAGTTTGTTCAAAAAGCTTTCTGATATCGGTGAAAACACCTGTATATGTTGCAGGATTTGACCTGGGAGTTTTCCCGATAGGCGATTGGCTGACTTCAATAACCTTATCCAGGTGTTCCAGTCCGTTAATTTCCCTGTAGGGTAATGGAGTTTTTCCTGAATTATGAAATCGTTTTGCGAGAGCCGGATGAAGTGTCTGGTTAATAAGCGAAGATTTGCCGCTACCGGAAACACCGGTAACACAAATAAAAGTTCCGAGAGGAAACATGACATCAACATTATTAAGATTATGACCTGAAGCTCCGGTCATAACAAGGAATTTCCCATTGCCTTGTCTCCGCTCTTCAGGTATTTTGAATTTCCTTTTATTATTTAAATAGCTTGAAGTAAGTGTCTCAGATTTCTTTATTTCATCAGGCCTTCCCTGTGCAACAACGAGCCCACCGTTTAGTCCGGCACCGGGACCCATATCTATTATATGATCGGCAGAAAGGATCATTCCCTTATCATGCTCGACAACAATTACCGAGTTGCCTGAATCTCTGAGTTGTTTCAGGGCTTTTATCAGACGCCGGTTGTCTCTCTGGTGAAGCCCGATGCTGGGTTCATCAAGGATATAAAGTACGTTTACCAGTTTTGATCCGATCTGTGTGGCAAGTCTTATTCTTTGGCTTTCACCACCTGCAAGAGTTCTTGCGCCCCTGTTCAGTGAAAGATAATCAAGTCCTACCTCAAGAAGAAACCCAAGCCTGGCCCTTATCTCTTTCAGGATTTCTGAGGCAATCTGCTTCTGTTTTCCCGTCATTTTGTCCTCGATATTTTCCAGGAAGCCTGACAGCTCCCTGATATCCATCGAAGAGAGTTCACCAATGTTTTTATCTGCAATCCTGAAAAACAATGATCCCTTTTTCAACCTTGTACCATTGCATTCGGGGCATTTATCATATTGAACATATTGATCCCTGATTCTCGTTCCGTTCTTTTTCCCGTTAATTGCTTCCAGGTTCCCGACAAAATTTACAACACCTTCAAAAGTCAGGAAGTAATTGGAGGTCATTCCCAGTGGTGTATTCGATAGTTTCAGAACCTCATCAGAACCGTAAAGTACTTTATTCAGAGCCTCTTCAGGTATATCTTTGATTGAGGTATCGAGAGTAAAACCGTTTTTCTCCGCAATAGCTTCTATCTGCCAGAATATCCACACGTTACGGTATTTACCGAGTGGTTCAATACCTCCTTTTCTTATACTCAGCTCCCTGTCAGGGATTAATTTCTTTTCGTCAATACTTGAAATTTCACCAAGCCCGTTGCAATGCGGACATGCACCCTGTGGGGAATTAAACGAGAAAGTATGAGGTGCCGGCTCATTATATGATAATCCGGTTACGGGGCACATGAGGTGACGGCTGAAATATCTTGGCTTATTGCTTTCCGTATCGAGAACCATCATTACACCATCGCCCTGGTCGAGCGAAATCTGAACAGAATCTCTCAGACGTTTATCAGTTATTTCCCCTACCTTAAATTTATCGACAATAAGCTCAATATAGTGAGTCTTATAACGATCGAGCTTCATTCCGGGGAGCAGCTCCCTGATCTCATTATTGATACGCACATTCAGAAATCCTTTTCTTCTGAGCTGTTCAAAAAGTTCCTTATAATGACCTTTACGACCTTTTACAATAGGTGCCAGGAAATAGACTTTTTTCTCTGAAAAATGGCTTTTTACAAGTTCAATGATCTGGTCGTCAGTATATTTGACCATTTTCTCACCTGAAGCATAAGAGTATGCATCAGCAGCCCGTGCATATAATAATCTGAGAAAATCATATATCTCTGTAATTGTTCCTACAGTTGAACGGGGATTTTTGTTTGTAGTTTTTTGTTCAATGGAAATGACAGGACTCAAGCCTGTTATCTTGTCAACATCCGGACGTTCCATGCCACCAAGAAATTGTCGTGCGTAAGCTGAAAGGGTTTCCAAATAGCGGCGCTGGCCTTCAGCATATATCGTATCAAAAGCAAGTGACGATTTACCGCTTCCGCTGAGACCGGTTATGACAACCAGCTTGTTACGGGGAATATCCACATCAATATTCTGCAGATTATGAACCCGTGCACCGAGCACTTTTATTTCTTCACTCATCTCAACTCTCCGCCGGAAAATGATCAGTTGACATCCTCCGATTTTTCTGTACTGCGCATTCCTTCTTCAGGTATTTTAAGCAGATATGCTTTATTTGATTGAGGTGTCAGGTAAGGCTTTCTAAGCCAGGGATTAAGAAACTTAAGCAATTTATAATTAGTCCCGAAATGTTCCGCAAAGTCCGAAAAGCTTGAGACTGCGGTATCAACTTTCACCTCATAGTATTTCAATTCAGGATAAAGCTCTTTTTTGGTTATATTGAATCCATATTTTGCCGGATCTGAAATAATAAGCTTATAAGCGATAGCTCTGAATATGTACCGGGCTGTCTCTTCCGATAAAAGAAGATCGTAATAATTATTCTGATGCTGTATTTCAATCTGTTCTTCAAGAGCAGCTCTTCCACCGTTGTAGGATGCAGCCGCAAGTGTCCAGTTACCGTATTTTTCATATGATTTTTTGAAATAGTCGCAGGCAAACTGGGTAGATCTTTCGACATCGTACCGTTCATCAACCACAGAATTAATCTCCATGCCTTCCTCTTTCCCTGTTTCCTGCATTATCTGCCAGAAACCAGTTGCGCCGGCAGGTGAAATCATATTACTGTATTCACTTTCTGCTGCTGCAAGGTATTTGAAATCGTCAGGAATATCATTTTTCTTCAGAATCTTCTCAATTACAGGAAGATATCGGTTTGCTTTTTTAATAATAAGCATTGTTGAGGAGTGCCTGTATGCGCTGGTAAGAAGTTCGCGCTCAAGGCTTTCTCTTGTATCGAAATTATCCAGCGGCATTTTCTCTCCTGCAAAAGTTACATTATCCGGCAGTTTATATGGCTTATTTAAATAAAAAGTGTCCTGCAGAATCTTTTCTGAAGGAGTGGTGGTGAATCCATAAAAACTCTGTGCAATCAGAAATATTATGATTATTGTGCTTACCAGGATTGAAGCTGTAAGTATTGTTTTTCTATTTGGTTTTACCATAATAATCAGGGAAATTAGAAATAAAATGCAAAGGTAACATTTTTACACCTGATAAGTAATTTCAGGTATGCCAAAATAATGCCGGGAATAAAAGTGAGGTATAAGAATTTTAGAACTTGTAGGATAACCCGGAGAAGATTCCAAAGGTATAGGGATGTATTTTTATCCCTGAGATTTCGCTATAGGGATTAATATAATATCTGAAGGTTGGTTCAAGGTTTAATGAAAGGTTTTTGGTGAAACTATATTCCATTCCCATACCCAGAGAGCTGCTAAAGGTGAACTGATTAAGCCCTTCAGTTTTTCCAACTTCGTATTTTCCGCCATTTAAAGTAGTATATACAGAATTTGTAACCAGAAGATTAGATGATAATCCTCCAATTATGTTAAAGTCAATTGCTCTGTCTATCAGCTTATATCTTACTATTATAGGCAGCTCGAGGTAGCTGAATTTCTGAAGTAGTGAATTGTCGAGATATTGAAGATCAGCTTTGGTAGGATCAAATGAATCATTATCGTAATTGGAAATTATCCTGTTATCTGAAATATTATCGATAAGGAAGATATCCGAATTGCTTGTATAAACAGTTCCATTGGCCGTTAAGACTTCAAAGTTTCTGTCACCTTTTGAATATCCGGATTTTTGAAAGCCACCGTAGGAAGATATTCCTGACAATTCATTTCCAAATGAAGAATAATAAAGACCAGACTGTACACTGAATCGCTTGCTGATTTTATATGATAATGCCAATCCTCCGGCATATGAAATAAGAGGCTGTTCTTCAGACATCAATTCATGCGTAAGTTCATCTTTCCCGGTATTGAAATTTGCATAATATGTTGGTGAAGCCAGTGCTGCAATAGTCCACCTGTCAGATCCATTTTTAGTTTGAATTTCAGGAAGATACTGATTAAGAGGCTCTTTAAAACCGGAAGAATATTTATTTGCATTGTTTATTGTAACCAGATCTGATTTTCTGATTATTGAATTTTTATTATAAGATATGTCATCCTTTGAAAGAGTGGATTCGAAATCTGCATTTGCAATTTCATCATTTATTGTTATCCCGGAAGATTCCGGCTTATTTATGGGGAGTGAAGTGACAGGAATCGGTATAGGGAGAAGAGTCGATATTGCTTCTGTTGGCATCAAAGCATTCCTTTGAGCGATTAATGGAGAATCAGATTCCGGATTAAGTGCAACAAAATTATTCATGAGTTCTGACGAAATCTGTGTGCTCCATTTATAAGCCAGGAAGCTCAATGAGAGCAGGACAGCAATCATAGCTGCAGCTCTTAAAATTATTATTGGCTGCTGATTTTTCCTTACTGCCGGACGGATATTATTCCAAACCTCAGGAGGAGGAAGCACTTCATAATCTTTAAGTCCGTTCCTGAACAGAATATCAATATTTGCCCCTCTTTCATCCATTTGATAACTTCTTCTTAAGTCCGGTATATGAACCTACCCTTCTCTGCAGAATGATCCTTGCACGGCAGAGGTTCGATTTTGAGGTTCCTTCTGAAATATTCACCATTTTGCTTATTTCCTTATGTGAATATCCTTCAATTGCAAAAAGGTTAAACACCATTCTGTACTTAGGTGGGAGCTCCCTGATAATTTCAAGCAGGTCAATAGCTTCGAGTCCTGCATAATCCTCATTATCAGGTTCTGCATCTATTTCCGGTATCTGGCCTATATCATCAACTCTGTGAAGAGTATGTTTGCTCCGGTATTTTTCAAGAGCCGTATTGACCATTATCCTTCGAACCCAGCCTTCAAAAGAACCTTCATGCTTATAATGAATGAGGTTTTTAAAAATCTTAATAAATCCTTCCTGCAAAATGTCCCTTGCCTCTTCATCATTGCCGGAATACTGAAGACATACAGCATAAAGTTTCGCTGCATGCCGTCTGTACAGGAGTTCCTGATCTCTCCTGTTTCCTTTAAGACAACCATTTATTATATTTTTAATATCCGGCAAGGTTTTACCTCTTTCAGATCATAAAAATA
>JAPLEC010000138.1 GCA_026391515.1 Bacteroidia bacterium
GATAAAAGAAAAAAGACAAAAGAAAAAAGTCGAGCGAAGCGAAGATCCCGACCGAAGAGTCGGGAATAAAAGAAGCAAGAGGGTGAGTTTCGTTTTCATATGGCATTAATTTTAAAACCACTTAATTTAGTATAAAAGGGATCTAAAATCAAATTTTTTTGACGAATGGATGAATTTAGATTACAGGCGATTGCTGAAATACAACCACAAAAAGAAAACAAAAAAAACGCAGAGATTAATCCCTGCGTTAAATTTCCGGAAAAGACTAACATTACTTATGCTTTGCCTTTGATTTAGAGTGTTTGTTTAATTGTTTGTCTTTTGCTGCCTGTGAACGGGCCTGATTGCCCTGTAGCTCTTTTTGTTCTTTAGCTTGATCAGCCGGTGGAACGGGTGCAGCAGCCGGTTCAGGTGGCATCGCTTCTGCAGCTTTTTCAGCTGGTGCAGCTTCTTCTGAAACTTCGACAGATCTCTTTACTGCCTTATCCTGTCTGGTATTATCAAAACCACCCACAGCAAAACCTCCTTTTCTTTCTTCCTGCTTCTTTTTATCCTGTCCAAATGCATTGCCGGAAATAATGCCAATACATAATATTAAGACCAATGTTAATAATTTTTTCATTTTACAGTTCATTAATAGTTTTCAGGTCAAATTTAGCAATAATTACTTATCATTTATGTTAAAGCGAAGACAATTCAGGTCAAGGAGGTGTGATCTTTAATTAAAGTCAGATTTGATCGTGAATAATAAATATCTTTGAAAAAAATCTCTAATGAAAAAAATCTCGATCATTAGTGGCGGGTCTGGAGGATTAGGCCTGTCTATTGCAGAACTCCTTGTCGAATCAGGAAAAGATGTTCTTATCCTTGGACGAAACATCGAGAAGCTTACCAGGGCAGCGAGAAAACTTAGCCGAATTTCAAAAGGAGCGCATGTGAGTACATTAGTGTGTAATATCGGAAATGAAGGTGATGTTAGCAATACCGGTAAATTTCTAAAAGATCATAAAATTGTTACCGAATACCTGTTTAACAATGCAGGCAGAGGGCAATTTTCTCCGGCCATTGCTTCCACATCTGAAATGATCGACAATGTATTTGAAGCCAATTTAAAAGGAATGATTCTGCTTACATCTGAAATTCTTAAAATCACTCCTGAAAAAGTGGAGCTTACCATAATCAATATTATGTCGACATCAGCGCTTTTAGGAAGAGATCAGGAGACAATTTACTGTGCTTCAAAATGGGGTGCAAGGGGCTATACCGAAGCATTGAGAACTGAATTAAAAGGTACCAAGCGAAATATTATTGCAGTATATCCGGGCGGGATGAAGACAGATTTTTATAATGTCACGGGGCAAAACCGCGATATATCCGGTTTTATGGATCCAAAAGAAGTCGCTGAGAAAATAGTTCATGCCGTCCTGGGTCCTGATAAACTGGTTGTAACAGATATTACAATAAACCGGAAAAAATAGGGCTATGCCATGGCATGACCCTATTGCACAGGTCCTATTATGATAACCGTTTCTTATAATCCTTATAACCGAATTTTCTGATTAAGCGGAATTTCCCATCCCTGGTCCATACTCCAATTGAAGGATGCTTTACACCATTAAATGTAGTGGTCTTTACCATTGTATAATGGATCATATCAAGGAAAATTATCCGATCACCCGGATGAAGCTCGTTATTAAACGACCATTCACCCATGAAATCGCCCGACAGACACGAGTTGCCTCCTAAACGATATGTTTGTTTGCCTGCAGCTGGATCAGTCGCACCTAAAATTTTTGGTTTGTAAGGCATTTCAAGACAGTCGGGCATGTGATCGGTGAATGACACATCGAGAATTGCTGTTTTAATACCCTGATTCTCAACTATATCTTCTACTGTTGCAACAAGCTCTCCTGCTTCCCATGCAAATGCACTGCCCGGTTCAAGGATAACATGTAATCCAGTCCTTTTACTGAAATCCTTTATGATATTAATGAGATGGGAAGTATCATAATCTTTTCTTGTCATCAGATGTCCGCCCCCCATATTTATCCATTTTAATGAGGGGAAAAACTTTCCGAATTTTGCTTCAACGATCTTCAGCACTTTTTCCAGTGAAAATGAATCTGATTCAAAAAGAACGTGAAAATGTAGCCCTTCAATTCCCTCTGGCATTCCTTTATTCAGCTCATCTGCAGTTATTCCAAGTCTCGATCCGGGAGAACAAGGATTATATATACTTTGATTCACATCCGAAAACTCCGGATTTATTCTTAATCCCGGTGAAATTTTCCCGGTGTGTTTCTTTAAAATTTTTAAGTATTTTTTGTATTGATTAACTGAATTGAACGTCACATGAGAGCTATATCTCAGGATTTTTTTAAACTCATCTGATTTATATACTGGCGAGTATGTATGTGCAGGTGAACCAACTTCTTCGAAGCAGAGTCTTGCTTCGTGCAATGAGCTCGCTGCTGCTCCCGAAAAATATTCCTTCAGAATATCAAAAACACCCCACATTGCAAATCCTTTGAAAGCAAGGATGATCTCAGCACCTGATTCTTGCGAGACATGTTCTATTAAAGAAAGATTGTTGCGAAATCTTTCTTCATCAATAACATAGCAGGGAGATGGTATTTTGGAGTAATCGATCATTAATGTAAATAGGTTATTTATAGTGACTTACCCACCCCAACCTCCCGCTTCGCCAAAGCTCCGAGGGACAAGCTCTCCAGGGAGGGGATCTTTATTATGCAGATCTTTTTATCTTGTTCTTACAATTCAAGATCGACGTCATGAAGTTCAACCCATGGAAGACCCAGGATATTAAGCTGTTCCATAAACGGGTCCGGATCAAACTCTTCGACATTGAAGACACCCGGTTTTTTCCAAATGCCTTTCAGGTACATCATTGCTCCGGTGGTTGCCGGGACCCCTGTTGTATAACTTACTCCCTGTGCTCCTGTCTCTTTATAAGCAGCCTCATGACTGCAATTATTATAAATATAGTATGTTTTTTCCTTATTGTTTTTCAAACCTCTGATACGACAACCGATTGAAGTCCATCCCTTATAATTTTCACCCAGTTCCCCCGGATCAGGTAAAATTGCCTTGAGGAACTGTATAGGTATGATCTCTCTTCCATTGAACATCACCGGTTCAATGCCGGCCATTCCAATATTTTGAATAACACGCAGATGCGTAAGATATTCCTGTCCGAAAGTCATCCAGAATCTTGCTCTTTTAAGGGTAGGGAAATTTTTCACCAGAGATTCCAGCTCCTCGTGGTAGATCAGATATGATTCTTTCGGTCCGATATCCGGATAATTCAACGGTTTATGAACCTGGTGCGGCTTGGTATAAATCCATTTCCCGTTTTCCCAGTATTTTCCCTTTTGTGTAACTTCCCTGATATTGATTTCGGGATTGAAATTTGTTGCAAATGGTTTTCCATGATCGCCGGCATTGCAGTCTACAATATCCAGGTACTGCAGTTCATCAAAATGATGTTTAGCAGCATAAGCTGTGAAAACAGATGTCACTCCCGGGTCAAATCCACACCCGAGAATTGCAGTAATTCCTGCTTTCTTATATTTGCTCTGGTATGCCCACTGCCAGCTATATTCGAACCTGGCCTCTTCAAGCGGTTCATAGTTTGCAGTATCGAGATAAGCGACACCGGTCTCAAGGCAGGCATCCATTATGTGCAGGTCCTGGTAAGGCAAAGCCACATTTACGATAATGTCGGGTTTGAACGATTTGATAAGCTTAACCAACTGAGGTACCTTATCAGCATTGATCTGTGCAGTCTGCACACGATTTTTTCCAATCTTTTCAGCAATAGTATCACATTTCGATTTTGTCCGGCTGGCTAATAATATTTCACTGAAAACTTCCGGAAGAGAAGCCATCTTATGAACAACAACGGTACCAACTCCTCCTGCTCCTATTACCAATACTTTTCCCATTTTCCAGATTTTAATAACAGGTTGAATTTAAATAATTTATTAATGATCAGGATCAGTTTAATTTAATTTCAAAATTGTTTTTAGTATGATTCAAATATAAGATATAAATATGATCAATCAACAGATCTAATTCATATAAAAACTGATATTCCAGTAATGAATGAAGGGTGAAGTCCGACAAAATTAAATCTGCTTATATTTGTATCCTGAAATCTGATGGCAGAATATGAAGCTGATCAATCCATTAATCATTCTCAGGATTTTAAGTACGATCCTGCTGATTGAGACATTCTCTTACTTTTTCTGCCTGCCGGTGGATCCCTTCCATACCTCTACTCCCAAACCATCCCTTCATTTATTAATGCTTTTTTTGAATCTACTTCCGGATTTACTACAACAGGATCATCTATACTCACAGATGTTGAAGTAATGCCTTATTCGATCCTTTTCTGGAGAAGCTTTACCCACTGGATAGGTGGTATCGGGATAATCGTTCTGGTGGTTATAATTCTTCCTTCACTCAGGATTTCAGGTTACCAGCTGTTCAGCCTGGAGTCATCCCTGAAAGAAAAGATACATCCAAAAACCCAGTCAGTTGCATTCAGGATCATGTTTATTTATTTAGGTCTCACGCTGGCAGAAATCATTTTATTATGGATGGGTGATATGACTCTTTTCGACAGTGTCTGCCATTCCTTCGGGACAATTGCCACCGGAGGATTCTCTACAAAAAATAACGGCCTCCAATTCTATTCGTCTTATAGTCAATATGTTGTGATGATTTTTATGTTCCTTGCCGGCACAAGCATGCTTATCTATTACTATATAGCAAAATTTAATTTCAAGAAAGTCATGCAGAATGAAGAATTATGGTTTTACATTGCTGTAGCTGTTGTTTCGGGAGCAATTGCAACCATTATTCTATTACATACTTCAAACCGAAGCTTTGAAGAAGCCTTCAGAGAAGGTTATTTTCAGATCATTTCCATATTGACATGTACCGGATTTGCATCAGCCGATTATCTATTCTGGCCTTCTGCTGGTCTTCTGCTGATCTTCATGATGATGTTTGCAGGAGGAAGCACAGGATCGACAAGCGGTGGTATAAAGATGGCACGACATCTAATTGTTATTAAAAACATCAGAAGTGTCTTTAAAAGACTTAATCATCCAAATGCAATAGCATCAGTCAAACTTAATGGTAAAGTAGTAAGCGAGAGCACTAATATAACGATAGTTTCCTTCGTCATCCTTTATTTATTTCTTTTCATTGTAGGAACTGCGATCGTTACAGTTACTGGTGTTGATCCGGTGACATCAGCAAGTTCTGTAGCTACCTGTATGGCAGGAATAGGTCCGGGATTAGGTAATGTCGGTCCTATGAGCAATTTTGCCAGTATGCCGGAAATCAGTAAAATAGTACTTAGCTTTCTGATGATAATCGGAAGGCTGGAGATTATTACGGTATTAGCATTGTTTTCCAGATCGTTCTGGAAATTATAAGATCGGTACAAGGTTCAAGCTTACCTGCCGAATCCGCCAACTGGAGGAGAAGGCTGGGTTTAAGGTAATTATAACCGTGCACCGTGTACCGTGTATCTTTTATTATCTTAGTTTTTTTCTGACCTCTTCAAGTATTTCAGGTGTTCCGACATTTGCCCAAAAACCGCCATCGAACAAGCAGGTGTAAATATTGTTTGAAGATGCAAGTTGCAGGTACAAAGCAGTCATGGTATATACACCTTTGGTCATATACCGGAATATCTCAGGATTTATTATGTGTATGCTCGAAAAAGCAATTTCCGACAATTCCTCATTCTCAGGGCCGGTGACTATCCTTTCTCCTGTAGCTTTATTGACCCAACCGCGAAGCAATCCTTCCGCATTCACAAGATAATACCTTATTCCTTCTCTGTGCCTGACAGCAAGAGTTGCCAGACCTTTTTTCTCCAGGTGAAAATTATATAAAGTGCTGATATCCAGATCAGTTACAATATCTGCATTGTATAGCAGGAATGGATCTTTATCAAAAAATTCCCTGGCTTTGTATAATCCACCACCGGTTTCAAGAAGCATATCCCGCTCATCTGAAACAGTGATCCTGAATCCCATTTTGTTAAGCTTTCTTATCTCCTCTTCAACCATGTCAGCGAAATGGTGCACATTAATTATAATGTCTGCGAATCCTGATGCAGTGCATTTCTCAACAGCTAAATGAAGCAGGCTCTTCCCGTTGATATCTACCAGTACCTTGGGAATTTTTTCAGTTATCTTCCCAAGCCTTGTTCCCTTCCCTGCAGCAAGGATCATTGCTTTCATAAGCATTACATTAATTATTTGAAGTTAATCCCCGGAACATTTCTGTTCCCGGAATTGATCTGACAGTCTGGTACAATTCCGGAAGCTTAATATATTTTTCAGCCGATTTGATTACCTGCAAAAGCAGATTCACACCTGGCACAATGCTCTCCGCAAAAGTTGGCTTTTGTTCGTACAGCCCTCTGAAACCGAAAGCGCCAAGCGCCTGCATAAGCCGGATCATACAGAAACACATAAAATAATTATTGAATTCTCTTTTATCTTTTTTAGTGACTGAACAGAAATTACCCGTGTAATATTCAAGAAGTTCTTCCCTGTCAGACTGAGACATTGGAATTTTAGCATCGTACAATAAAGAAGCCACATCATATTGCGGAGCTCCCTTTCTGCCGCCCTGGTAATCAATAAACCAAGGCTCCTCTCCTACCACCATGATATTTGCGGTCTGGAAATCCCTGTAAAGAAAAAATTCCTGTCCGGCCATTAAAAGATAGTTTGTCAGAGAATTAAAATCATGCTCCAGACGCTGCTCATTAAATGGTGCAGCCAGGAGCTTCAGTAACATGTATTTAAAATAATTCATATCCCACATCATCGATTGACGATCAAAGCTTTTATGGGGATAGCATAGATTAAGATTCAACCCGTCAATACCCTTTGTCTGAAACAGAATCAGGTTATCAATGATCTTGTGATAAAAGGATTTTGTTTTGTTATCTAAACGTGAAGGATCTTTTCTATTGGTGAGCCATGTAAAAAGGTTTGTATTACCAAGATCCTGAAGAAAATAAACATTCTTTTCCGGGACATAGCCATATATTTCAGGTACATGAAGGCCTTTGGAATTAAAATGTTTTGTAAAACCTATAAAAGCTTCATTTTCCTCTTTAACCGGATTAAATGTACCAATTACACTTTTTTGTGATGAGGTAATTCTGAAGTATTTCCTGTCAGAACCAGACTTCGGAAGAGGAGTTATCTTAATCTTATCTTTTCCGAATAATTCCCTGTAGCACTGCGATATAATCTCAATTTCATTCATATTTCTTTTTCACTACTTCTCCCCTTCACTCACTCTTGTTTCCTTTGTCTTTTACATCCCCCTGCCCCCCTCCGCTGTAGCGGGACAGGCTCTCAAGGGGGGAATTAAAATCTTTTGTCTTTTGTCTTACAATCTGATATAGACCTTCTTTCTGTAGAGTATCAGCGCTACCAGCCATATAATCAGCATCTGGATTATAGCAAACATGAGGCTTCCATTGATATTACCCAGAACAGGAACACAAACCCGTTCATAAAACCATCCGTAGAGACTAATTTTTTCTCCGCCTGAAGGGATCTGAATGAACAACAACAGCTCCGTCCAGATGCCTGCAAGAAAATATGAAAAGAGTGCATTTGTTCCGAACACCATAAAAAAGGTGCCCCATTTCTGAAACTTAAGCACGTCAGAAATCAGGTAAATCAAAGCCAGGACTCCCATTGCAATTCCTGCTGTATAAAGAACATAAGAGCTGGTCCAAAGCGGCTTATTTATCGGGAACAGCATGCCCCACAAGAGACCAAGTCCAACAGACGCTGCTCCTATTAAAAGAAGCTTGACGACAGTTTTTCCGTTTGCTGATCCTTTGCCAATGATCTCGGCTATATAAAAACCGATTACAACCGAACATGCTGATGGTATTGCGCTCAATAATCCTTCAGGATCGAAGGGGATGCCGAATCCTTTGTAGAGATGATCTTTCCCCAGAATAGCTATATCGACCTTACGTACAAGGTTATCCACAAGGCTATAAGGTTCTGTTCCTCCAAAGAAGCCCAGCAGTGCCCAGTAAAAAAGTAAAAGAACCGCAATTACAATCCATAAATATTCACGTCTGACCATCAGACAAATAAGTGCTCCTATCCCATAAGCAAGTGCAATCCGTTGCAGAACTCCCATAATCCTGAGCGTCGAATAATCCATTTTGAAATAAGGGAATATTGAAAGAAACAGGCCGAGCGCAAAGATTGTAATGGTCCTTCTGAAAATCCTTAAAAGTGAACTACCATTGATTTCAAAGCCATATTTCCTGAGCGAATACCACATGGATACTCCTACGATGAACAGGAAAAAGGGAAAAACAAGATCGGTCGGCGTGCAGCCGTTCCATGCGGAGTGACGTAACGGCGGATAAACATGATCCCAGCTTCCGGGAGTATTCACAATTATCATGAATGCAACTGTCATTCCCCTCAGAATATCGAGCGAAACTAATCTGGATGTGGATTTAGCCATTTTCAGAAAATTGAATGGTAAATTTAATAATTTAAGTGAACTTTTGCTTCCCGCTGATCACGCAGATATTCACAGATTGAAATTCAATTATCTCCGCCAATCTTCGTAATCTGCGGGAAAATATTTCTTACATTTGATATTATAAATAAAATTGAATCAAGCTAATCAATTATAATTCATGCAGTTAAAAAGAGCATCCTTATTCCTGACTTTTCTTTTATTCTTTTTTGTATTCGTCGAAGGACAAAAAGCTGATCCTCCATTTCTTAAGTACATGAATCATCCATGGGTTGATTCGGTAATGAATTCTTTAACCCCCGATCAGCGTATTTCTCAATGTATCTGGATTGCCTGTTGGTCTGATAAAGATGTTTCTCATGAAGTTGATATAGCTGAAAAAATCAAGAATTACGGCATCGGCGGAATTATTTTCTTCCAGGGAAGCGCCGAAAAACAGGTTGAGCTTACAAACTATTATCAGAAAATCTCAAAGGTGCCTCTGCTTATTGCGATGGATGCAGAATGGGGTGTCGGGATGAGACTTGAGGCGATCGAAAAATTTCCTTACCAGATGACTCTGGGTGCTATTAAAAACGATTCCCTTATCTATTTCTTTGGGGAAAAAGTGGCTGAACAATGCAGACGCACAGGCGTTGATATAAATCTTGCGCCTGTAGCTGATATAAATAATAATCCTTCAAATCCGGTAATAAATTACAGATCATTCGGTGAAAACAGGGAAAATGTCACCGCTAAATCTTTTATGTATGTTACTGGTTTACAGAATAATGGAGTGATAGCCACCGCAAAACACTTTCCCGGACATGGTGATACTGATGTTGATTCCCATTCAGATCTTCCAGTTATAAAACATTCACTGCAGAGACTCGACAGCATTGAACTCTATCCTTTTGTGAGACTAATAAATGAAGGGATCGGATGTGTAATGACTGCCCATCTTAGTCTCCCGGCACTCGATACTACAAGTCATCTCCCTTCATCATTATCGCCTTTAATTATAAAAAATCTTCTCAGGAACCGTCTGGGCTTTACAGGACTGATAGTTACCGATGCAATGAATATGCAGGGAGTCACAAAATATTTCAAACCGGGTGAGGCTGAAGCGAGGGCATTTGAAGCAGGGAATGATGTTCTTGAGTTTGTTCCTGATGTTGAAGCTGCCATCAGGGAAATAAATAAGTATGTTGCTGCGAAAAAAATCACTAAGGAAGAGATCGATATGAAATGCAGAAGAGTCCTGGCTGTGAAATACTGGTCAGGTCTTAATAAACTTCAGGCAATAAATAACAAGAATATTAATGATGAGCTTAATTCCGGAGCTTCTAAGGCATTGATCCGTAACCTTTATGCAAATGCACTGACATTGCTGATTAATGAACAGAATATCCTTCCGGTTCGTAATCTTGATAAGATAAAAATAGCCACTGTCGCCATTAATAAGGACGAAACAACACTGTTTCAACAGAGAATCTCAAAATATCTGCCTGCTGATAATTTCTTCATCAGACCTGAAAATTCAGAAGCTGTGGCTGAATTATTTAAAAAGCTTCCTGATTATGATCTGGTAATAGCCGGGGTATATGAAACTGATCAGCAACCAAATAAAGGATTTGGAATTACTCCGGAATTGATTCAGTTCCTTGGGAATCTAATTGAAAAAAACAAAGTAGTCATTACATATTTTGGTAATCCTTATGCAATTGACAGAATCAAATCACTGAGAGATGCCGGCGGGCTGCTGCTGGCCTACCAGGAAAATGATTATACTGAAGATCTTTCAGCACAGCTGATCTTCGGAGGAATCGGAGCCAGGGGATCTCTTCCTGTGACAATAAACGAAAAATGGCTGTACGACTTCGGAATAATCACTCCGGGAAACATCAGGATGCAATATGGATTGCCTGAGAGTGCAGGAATATCATCAGAAATCCTTGAAAAAAGAATTGATTCACTTGTAAACATCGGATTGACTAAAAAGGCATTCCCCGGTTGTGAGGTAATGGTTGCCAGAAAAGGAATAGTGGTATTCCAGAAAACCTATGGTTATCAGACTTATGAAAACAGGATATCAGTTCAGGAAGATGATCTCTTTGATCTGGCATCTGTTACAAAAGTCTCGGCAACTCTTCCCGGATTAATGCGTCTCGAAACTGATGGGAAGTTTTCGACTGATAAAACTCTTGGTGAGTATCTCCCCTTCTTCATGAAGTCGAATAAGGGCGATCTTAAAATGGCAGAGATACTGACACATCAGGCCGGACTGAAAGCATGGATTCCATATTGGAAAGAGACTGTTAAAGCAGATGGAGAGTTCAAAAGGCACATATATGATTCAGAGTTATCAGATAAATATCCTTTGAAAGTCGCTGATGGATTGTACATTACAGACAAGTACAGGAAAAAGATCTATAAGGAAATTAAGAAATCTCCCCTCACTGAAAAGAAATATCTCTATTCAGATCTTGGCTTTATAATAATGCCGGAAATTATTCAAAATTTAGCAAGTGAAAAATGGTACGACTTTGTCACTGATACCATTTATCATAAGCTGGGTGCATATGATATAGGATTCAATCCCCGGTTCAAATATCCTTTAAGCCGAATTGTTCCGACTGAATACGACTCACTGTTCCGCAAACAGCTTCTTCATGGAACTGTCCATGATGAAGGAGCTGCTATGCTTGGCGGTATTTCAGGACATGCAGGATTATTTTCAACTGCCAACGATCTGATGAAATTGCTGGAAATGTGCCGCCGTATGGGAGAATATGGCGGAGAGCAGATTATCGGAAAGGAAGTTATGGAGAAATATACAAAGGTGCAATTTCCTGAAAATAATAATCGTCGCGGGCTTGGATTTGATAAACCATTGCTGAATAATTCAGATCTCTCACAGAAGGATGCTTATCCTGCAAAAAGTGCATCTCCTTCAAGCTTCGGACACTCGGGATATACAGGGACATTCGTCTGGGTTGACCCGGAATATGAACTAAGCTATATCTTCCTGAGCAACAGGGTTTATCCTACAAGGAACAATAATTTAATAACTGAATTGAATATCAAGTCAGATATCCTCCAGGCAA
Organism: Bacteroidia bacterium; assembly: GCA_026391515.1. Lineage (GTDB taxonomy): Bacteria > Bacteroidota > Bacteroidia > Bacteroidales > VadinHA17 > LD21. Next base: position 11,667 of record JAPLEC010000138.1, read on the forward strand.
TCTATGATTCAATAATAAAATAGGGAAAAACTAAGAACTTACAAAGAGTACTACAGAGTTACACAGAGAATAACCTCTGTGGCTCTCTGTGCTTTTTTATCCGCTGAAGCCTGGGCGAAGGCGGACTCTGTGGAACTCTGTGTAATTATTTATTTAGATGTTTCACTAATTTCTGTTTCCATATCGATACTATCTCTCACTTTTAATTCTTCAGTATTCCGCTGGCGCGGATTTGTAATCCGTGCCATTTGTCTCCTGGTACCGGTTACAAACCGGCGCCAGCGTTAACAACCGTATCCATATCGATACTATCCGTCACTTTTAATTCTCCCGTACCTGAACTTTTTATGGAAACATTTTTAAATCTCCATCCTTTGGCAAAAGCAATCTCGCCGGGATTCCTTGCTTCAACATTAATGTCAGTTAAAAAATAGTTTTCTATTGGCGACTCTTTCATACCCGAAATTGATACAGCCGATCCTCTCACTGTACCTGAGAAATTCCACATATGTACATTTTTAAAATGAGGAGTTCCCTGTTCAGGGGTCACTTTCTGAAGCATTACTTTCCAGTGTGAGGGAATACTATCGTATGAGAATTCTTTCGGAAGCGTTGAATAGCTGTAGCTCGGGTTCCAGTCCATTGTGGCCCGGAGCATCGTCCCGACATTATTCATCGTAATATCATGAATATAAATGTTTTCTACAGT
>JAPLEC010000017.1 GCA_026391515.1 Bacteroidia bacterium
TATTGTGAATAAAATTCCTCCTCCGCAGGGAAGCCCCGAAGCACCGCTTCAGGCTCTTATCTTTGACTCCATATTTAATTCATTCAGAGGCATTATTGCATATTTCAAAATTGTCAATGGCACAATCCGCAAAGGAGACAGAGTAAAATTTGTGAGCACCGATCATGAATACAATGCAGAAGAGATTGGAGTGCTTAAAATGAAGCAGGACCCGCGTGAAGTAATGCTTACTGGTGATGTTGGATACATTATTTCCGGAATAAAGGATTCATCCGAGGTAAAAGTGGGAGACACTATCACACATGTCAAGAATCCATGTGACAAAGCCATTTCGGGATTCGAAAATGTCAAACCAATGGTGTTTGCCGGAATGTATCCGGTTGATGCTGATGAATATGAAGATTTAAGGAATTCCATCGAAAAACTACAGCTGAATGATGCATCTCTTTCATTTGTACCCGAATCGTCAGCAGCTCTGGGCTTTGGTTTCAGATGCGGATTTCTTGGATTACTTCATATGGAAATAATCCAGGAACGTCTCGACAGGGAGTTCAATATGGATGTGATTACGACAGTCCCTAACGTTTCATTCAAAGTTTTTACTACAAAAGGCGAAGAAATTGATGTCCACAATCCATCAGGCATGCCACCTGTAAATCATATTGAACGGATCGAGGAACCTTACATAAACGCGCAGGTCATAACTTTATCAGATTATGTGGGACCTATAATGAATCTGTGTATTGATAAAAGAGGGGTGCTAAAAAATCAGGTTTATTTAACAAGGGACAGGGTTGAACTTACTTTTGAAATGCCACTTTCTGAAATAGTATTTGATTTTTATGATAAGCTGAAAAGTATCTCAAAAGGATATGCTTCATTCGATTATTATTATACTGCTTATCAAAAAGCCGATCTTGTCAGACTTGATCTGCTTTTAAACGGTGAAATGGTTGATGCACTTTCTACATTAATTTACAGAGGTCATGCTTATGATTTTGGTCGTAATATGTGTGTCAAGCTTAAAGAACTGATTCCCCGGCAACAGTTTGATATCGCAATTCAGGCAGCAATCGGAGCTAAAATAATTGCACGCGAAACAGTTAAAGCTGTAAGGAAAGATGTAACTGCAAAATGTTATGGTGGTGATATTACAAGGAAAAGGAAGCTTCTTGAGAAACAAAAGAAAGGGAAAAAGAGGATGCGTCAGATAGGCAATGTTGAAGTACCTCAGCAAGCTTTTCTTGCAATTTTAAAATTTGACTGAACAAAAAAGTATTTACTTTTTCAAGTAGAAATTTTTATTTTGTTTCATAATAAAAAAAAAATTATATTAGCCGATCGATAAAAGGAATATTAGAATATATTAATCCTATTATCTAACCTGAGCAAATTTACCCTGACCTTTCCGGAATTGGTCAGGGTTTTTTTTAGAACAAAAGCTTATAACCTCTCCCGTGAACATTAAGAATTTTTACGGCAGGATCTTTTTTCAGATATTTTCTCAACCTGGTTATATAAACGTCCATACTTCTGGCATTGAAATAGTTATCATCAATCCAGATTGATTTCAGGGCGAAATTACGTTCAAGGATTTCATTACCATGCTGGCAGAGAAGTTCAAGCAATTCCGATTCTTTTGTCGTAAGCTTGACAGACTGATCGCCGAAGCTGAGGAATTGTCTCAACGGATCAAAAGTGTAATTTCCAATGATATACCGATCTTCTTTCTTTATAGTTACAATATTGGCAGTTCTCTTAAATATCGCCTGGATCCGGTACAACAACTCTTCCATTGAAAATGGTTTTGTTATATAATCATCGGCTCCTGTTCTGAACCCTTCTAAAATATCTTCTTTCAGACTTTTTGCAGTGAGGAATATTATAGGTATTGCAGGATCAATCTTGCGAATCTCTTTCGCCAGGGTTAATCCATCCATTTCAGGCATCATTATATCGAGTATACACAGGTTAAATTGCCCCTTCGAAAATGCTTCCAGGGCGAGAATACCATTTATAAATAACTTGGTTTCAAAGTTTTTAGCTATAAAA
>JAPLEC010000256.1 GCA_026391515.1 Bacteroidia bacterium
GGATCAAACTTCAGCCATGCAAACAAATAAATTGCCGAAGCAAGGATCCATATAAACGCAGAAATAAAGAATCTGTTCCACCTGAAAGTGTTTGTTCCGTTAATTATTTTTAATAATGACCTTTCATTTAATGGTTTTACAAGCAAAATAAAAGCAATCAGTCCGATAATGAAAGGAAACAGCATCTCTAAAAGGTAAATGTTTGGATTTAAACTCAATACGTTCAGATTGTTTGGATCAGTAGTTAATTTTTGAAGTATGTTTGGATCAGAGGTTGAACTTATGCCTACGCTTATAAATAAAGGAATTGCACCTATGCTGTTTGATGCTGCCAGAACTGCTAACAACATTATAATATATCGCCAGAAAGCATTTTTCCCTATAAAAGATGATTCAAGATGGTTCATGATAATTAAAGGTACAAGGTACAGGGTTAAGAATTAAGTTCAGGGTTCGGTGGTTGTTCTTTTGGGATAATCAATTGAATAATGAAGGCCTATACTTTCCTCACGGCTTTGTGCATGTTTTATGATAATATATCCCACATTGATCAGATTTCTTACTTCGCATATTTTTTTTGAGATCAGGGAGCGTTTGTAAAGGCTTTCAGTTTCCTGGTAGAGGATTTCAAGTCTCACCATGGCTCTTTCCAGACGGAGATTTGATCTTACGATCCCCACATAATTACTCATGATCATCTGGACCTCCTTAATGCTCTGGGTGATCAGGACCATTTCCTCGAGATGTGTTGTGCCCTTATAATCCCAGTCAGGTATTTTTTCCTCAAAAGTGAGCTTATCCAGTCTGTTGCCGGAATGAATTGCGGCCCTGTGAGCATATACTGCAGCCTCGAGAAGAGAATTGGAAGCCAGTCTGTTTGCACCATGCAAGCCTGTGGACGAAGCTTCCCCCAGGGAATATAGCCTGTCGATGCTGCTTTGTCCGTCCATATCAACCTTAATTCCTCCGCAGGAATAGTGCTGGGCAGGCACTACCGGGATCATATCCTTTGTAATGTCAATACCCCGTGTAAGGCAATGTTCATATACGTTCGGAAATTCTTCTTTAAGTCCTTTCGATACAAGATGCGTGCAATCGAGCCAGACATGATCGTCACCCCACGTCTTCATTTCGTTATCAATTGCCCTTGCAACGATGTCTCTTGGTGCAAGTGATTCGCGGTTGTCGTACCTTTTCATGAATTCTTCCCCGGACATGTTTTTAAGAACTGCCCCATAGCCTCTGAGAGCTTCGGTTATAAGAAATGAAGGCCTTGTATTCGGGTCATAAAGCGATGTGGGATGAAACTGGATAAACTCCATATTTTCTATTGTTCCCTTGGCCCTGTACACCATCGCAATGCCATCGCCTGTTGCTATCTCTGGATTTGTTGTAGTCATGTAAACATTCCCTATGCCCCCCGTCGCAACAACAGTCACTTTTGAAAGAAAAGTAATTACCTTCTTGTTCTTAAGATCTGCGACATATGCTCCGAAGCATTTGATATCGGGGTAGTTTCGCTTTACGATCTCTCCAAGGTGATGCTGTGTAAGTATCTCTATGGCAAAATGATGTTCAAAAATCTCGATGTTGGGATCTTTTCGAACACGTGCCATCAGTGTCTCCTGGATGGCTTCCCCCGTCCTGTCCTTGTGATGAAGAATCCTATATTCTGAATGCCCTCCTTCTCTGTGAAGATCATAGGTTCCATCCACTTTTTTGTCGAAAGGAACTCCGAGGTCAATCAGGTCCTTGATCCTGGCAGGAGCTTCCCTGACCACCATTCTTACAACTTCCTCATTACAGCAGCCGGCTCCTGCAATCAGTGTATCATGTATATGTTTTTCAAAATTGTCAGGTTCGCTAAAAACGGCAGCAATACCTCCCTGTGCATAACGTGTATTTGTGTCTCCAAGATCTGCTTTTGTAACGACACACACTTTCCCAAATATTGAAGCCTTTAGGGCAAATGTCAATCCTGCAATACCCGAACCAAGTACAAGAAAATCGGTTCTTTTCTTCATAATAAATTTTATGAAACCATTGGTAAAGATAATAATAGATTTAGAGTATTGACTGCATGCATTCCTTTGATCCCTTTATTTCTTAACCCCACCTCCGACTCCTCCCCTTTAGGATAAGGGGAGGAGTGAAATCTATGTTTATCTGTAAGTTACCCCCCTTCCCTTAGTCTTAAGGGAAGGGGCTGGGGGTAGGGTTTTATGGACTTTAGGAGGAGGGAGGTGGTGCTTCTCAGGATACCATAGTAGGTCACATTCATTGTAAAACCAAAGTTTTTAAGCTATTTTTGCCTTCCGTAAAAGACAAACAAACTAATTATGGCTCAGGAAGATGTTTTCAAAAAACTGGTTGCGCACTGCAAGGAATACGGTTATGTTTTCCCTTCAAGTGAGATTTATGACGGTTTGAGTGCAGTATACGATTATGGCCAGTATGGCGTTGAGCTTAAGAACAATATTAAGAAGTACTGGTGGGACAGCATGGTTTTGCTTAATGAGAATATAGTTGGTCTTGATTCAGCAATATTCATGCATCCGACAATCTGGAAGGCATCCGGACATGTTGATGCATTTAATGATCCGCTTATAGATAACAAAGATTCCAAAAAAAGATACCGTGCCGATATGCTTATCGAAGAGCACATGACAAAATTCGAGGAGAAGATCAATAAGGAAATCGAGAAGGCCCGCGAGAAATTTGGTGATGCATTTGACGAGAAAAAATTCAGGGAGACAAATGCCAGAGTGCTTGCCAACCAGGCAAAAATTGATGAGATTAATGCCAGGTTTACAAAGGCAATGAATGCAAATGATCTTAAGGAGCTTAAACAAATCATAATTGATAATGAGATAGTTTGCCCGATTTCCGGTACAAGAAACTGGACTGATGTAAGACAGTTCAACCTTATGTTTGAGACAGAAATGGGATCTACTTCCGAGGGTGCCAGTAAGATTTTTCTTCGTCCTGAAACAGCACAGGGAATCTTTGTTAATTTCCTCAATGTTCAGAAGACCGGCAGGATGAAAATTCCGTTTGGAATTGCCCAGATAGGTAAAGCATTCCGGAATGAGATAGTTGCACGCCAGTTCATATTCAGGATGAAGGAATTCGAACAAATGGAGATGCAATTTTTTGTCCGGCCCGGCAGTGAGCTTGACTGGTTCAGACACTGGAAAGAAGTAAGGATGAAATGGTTCAGAGCTCTGGGATTTGGTGATGAAAATTATCGCTTTCACGATCATACCAAATTAGCTCACTATGCAAACGCTGCAACAGATATTGAATATAAGTTCCCGTTCGGATTCAAGGAGGTCGAGGGTATTCATTCGAGAACTGATTTTGATCTTAAACAGCACCAGGAATACAGTGGAAAAAAGATGCAATATTTTGATCCTGAGAAAGGTGAATCATATATACCTTTTGTAGTTGAAACATCAATTGGCGTTGACAGGATGTTCCTTCATGTTATTTCGGCATCTTATCAGGAAGAAGAATTGAAAAAAGAAGATGGAACCAAAGACATGAGAGTAGTAATGAGGCTTCCGTCATTTCTGGCTCCTGTCAAACTTGCCGTTATGCCGCTTGTTAAAAAAGACGGTTTACCAGAAATTGCTGAAAAAATAATTCACGATCTGAAGTTTGAATTCAACTGTCAGTATGATGATAAAGATTCAATCGGCAGACGATATCGGAGACAGGATGCAATCGGCACCCCATACTGTATAACAATTGATCACCAGACTCGTGAAGACAACACAGTCACAATCAGGTACCGCGATTCAATGGAACAGGATCGAGTGAAGACTTCCCGGCTAAAAGATATTATTGCTGAAAAAGTCAATATTTCGAGCTTATTGAAGAAACTTTAAATGAATAAGGTTTTAATTGTTACCTATTACTGGCCTCCCAGCGGTGGTGCCGGAGTTCAGAGATGGCTTAAGTTCTCGAAATACCTTCCGCAATTTGGCTGGGAACCTGTTATTCTGACGATTGATCCAAAATATGCTGCTTATCCGGCTCTGGATAATTCGCTTGAAAAGGAAATTCCGGAGAGTATTAAAGTATTCAGGACAAGAGCCACTGACTGGTTCAGAATTTACGGAAGCAACAAATCCAAAGTGCCTTCTGCAGGCTTTGCAATAAATAGTGATAATTCG